>JBFIWG010000021.1:0-19137 GCA_041606495.1 Nocardioidaceae bacterium | reverse complement strand
GTCTGCACGGCGACCGGCGCGCCACCTGGAGGCAGAGCCACCACCGTCGAGCACTCGTTCGCCCCGCCCGCTGGATCGGCGACCGCCAGCAGCTCCGTGCGGGCGTTGAGCATGGCCACCTCGCGCCCGGGCAGTCCGGCACCGTCGGCGATGCCCTGGATCTCCTCGGCAGCACCGGGTGCGAGCTGCGCGATCGCAGCCCAGGCCCGCTCGGCCCACAGGTCGGCGTCGAACGGCCGGGTGGCCCTGGCCGCGAACAGCCGGCGATATGCCGCGACCGTGCCCGCGACCTGCGAGCGGTGGTGCTCGCCGAACTCCCGGCCACGATCGGCCGGGCCGGCCTGGGTGGAGGTGAACGCACGCACCGTCGTCACCGGGCCAACGGTAGCCCCGGAACGGTCAGCGCGGGACGCGGACCAGCAGCTTGCCGTGGATGCACTCGGCACGGATCTCCTTGCCCGCCCCGACCGGGTCGCCGTCGAGCTGGCGTGGCCGGGCGTGGGCGACGCGCACGACCACGGTTCTGCCGGTCATCCGGTTCAGGCTGTCGTCGACGCGCTTGCCGCGGCTCAGCAACCGCACCACCACGGGCAGCCAGCTGAGGAAGCGGCGCGGCGCGACCAGAACCACGTCCAGCACGCCGTCGTCGATGGTGGCGTCGGGCAGCAGCGGGACGCCGGCCGTCAGGTAGCCGACGTTGCCGATCACCACCGACCGCGCACGATGCTTGGTGAACGGGCCCTCATCGACCGAGATCTCGACCCGCATGGCCGGGTAGCGCAGCTGCCTCGCGCCGGCGACCACGTAGGCCAGCCAGCCCAGCCGCGCCTTGATCCGGTCCGTGGCGGCCTCCATCACGGCCGCGTCGAAGCCCATGCCGGCCATCACCATGAAGTGCTCGTCCGGGCCGATCCCGTCTCCGGTGACCGCGACCAGGTCGATCGCGCGGTCCTGCCCGTTGAGGGCCACGTCGATGGCGGCCTGGAGGTAGAGCGGGATACCGAGGTTGCGGGCCAGCAGGTTGCCGGTGCCGGCAGGAACCACGCCGACGGGTACGCCGGTCCCGGCCAGCTCTGCACAGACGGTGCGAACGGTGCCGTCGCCACCGCAGACCAGCACCAGGTCCGCGCCAGAGATCGCGGCCTGCTCGGCCATCGAGTGGCCGGGATCCTCGATCGTGGTCTCGTACCAGTCCGGCTCGCTCCAGCCGGACTCGGCGGCCATCTTGTTCACCAGGGTCTTGAACTCGCGGACGCTCTCGACCTTGATCGGGTTGAGCACCACGGCGAGCTGCCTGGTGGTCGGGACGGGGTTGGCGAACTGCTCGCGCTGCCTTGCCTGCGGCGCAGGGTTGTACGCCACGAGCCCGACCAGCACCCAGAGGGCGCCGACGGAGTATCCGGCGACGACGTCGGACACGTTGTGCACCCCGAGCAGGATGCGGTCAGCCCCGACCAGCAGGACCACGAAGAGCTCCAGACCGATCAGCGTACGCCGCAGCCGGCGGCGGCGTACGAGCAGCAGCGTGAGCACGATCGCCACGCCCATCCCGGAGGCGATCCCCGACGAGTGGCCGGAGGGGAACGAGAAGCTGTCGAGGGTGAGGATCGGGTCCTCGAACTGTGGGCGGTCCCGCTGGAACAACCGCTTGAGGAAGTACGTCGTCAACGACGCGCCGAGCATCACGCCGACAGCCCAGTAGGCCGCACGGCGGTGGGACTGGACGAAGAGAGCCACCGCGACGATCGCCGTGTAAACGGTCATCGGCACCGTGGCTGTGAGCCAGGAAACGACGCGCAGGGTGTCAGCCGCGAAGGGGTTCGCCACGGTCCAGCTGAACGGGCCGTCCCCGAACGCCTGGTCGAGGTCGAGCAGCGGCTGGTACTGCGCCTGGACCATCACCGACAGCGTCACGAGCACGATCAGGCACAGCGCAATGTACGGCGCCAGGGCTCTCCTGGTGCTGGTGCTGACGGCCACGGTGCTCCACACGGCTGGGGGACGGAACAGGCGTCAAGTATGACGGCACGGCCACCACTTTCCGCACATCAGCATCTGAAGGGGTCGCATCAGGCCAAACCGAGTCGAGTTGTTGGTGGGTGGCCGATATCCTCGGGGAGTGATCGATCCTCGACTTCTCCGTGACGACCCTGACCGCGTGCGAGCCGCCCAGGCCAAGCGCGGCCTGCCCGGCGACATCGTCGACGAGGCTCTGGCCGCGGACGAGCGTCGCCGGTCCTCCATCGCGGAGTACGAACGGCTCCGGGCCGAGCAGAAGCAGCTGGGCAAGCAGATCCCGCAGGCCCAGGGCGCGGAGAAGCAGGCGCTGCTCGAGCGCACCAAGGGCCTGGCCGCGGACGTGAAGAAGGCCGAGGCCGGCCAGGGCGAGGCGGAGCAGGCCTACCGCAGCCTGCTGATGGCGATCCCCAACATCGCTGCCGACGAGGCACCTGCCGGTGGCGAGGACGACTACACCGTGCTCGAGGAGATCGGCACGCCCCGCGACTTCGCGGCCGAGGGCTTCGAGCCCAAGGACCACGTCGAGCTCGGCCGGATCCTCGGTGCTATCGACGTGGAGCGCGGCGCGAAGGTCTCCGGCGCCCGGTTCTACTACCTGACCGGCGTCGGCGCCGACCTCGAGTTCGCCCTGGTCAACATGGCCATGGACCAGGCGCGCGGCGCGGGCTTCACCACGATGGTGCCGCCGGCCCTCGTGAAGCCGCGGGCCATGGAGGGCACCGGCTTCCTCGGCCAGGCGGCTGACGACGTGTACCGCATCGACGGCGACGACATGTACCTCGTGGGTACGTCGGAGGTGCCGCTCGCGGCGTACCACTCGGACGAGATCCTCGACGGCGCGACGCTGCCGCGCAGGTATGCCGCGTTCAGCCCGTGCTACCGCAAGGAGGCCGGCTCCTACGGCAAGGACACCCGCGGCATCATCCGGGTGCACTGGTTCGACAAGGTCGAGATGTTCTCCTACACGACCGTCGAGGAGTCCTACGAGGAGCACAAGCGGCTGCTCGGCTGGGAGAAGGAGTGGCTCGACAAGCTGGAGCTGGCCTACCGGGTGATCGACACCGCCGCGGGCGACCTCGGCCTGAGCGCTGAGCGGAAGTTCGACTGCGAGGCGTGGATCCCCACCCAGGGGCGCTACCGCGAGCTCACCTCCACCTCCAACTGCACCGACTTCCAGGCCCGCCGGCTCGACATCCGGGGTCGGTTCGCCGACGGCGTGAAGCCGCTGGCCACGCTGAACGGCACGCTGGTCGCGATCCCGCGCACCATCGTGGCCATCCTGGAGACCCACCAGCAGGCGGACGGCTCGGTCCGCGTCCCCAAGGCCCTGCAGCCTTACCTGCAGGGGCGCGAGGTCCTGGAGCCGGTCACCTCGTGAACTTCCGACCCGAGCTGATCGCGCTCGACATCGACGGCACGATCCTCATCCCGGAGGCCGGCAACGGCTTCAGCGCGGACGAGGCGACCCCGGGCGTGCGCGCCGCCATCGACCGAGCGCTCGACGCCGGCTGCCATGTCGTCCTCGCCAGCGGCCGCGCGCCGCTCGGCATGAGCCTGGTGCTGCGCCACCTCGACATGCCCCGGGACCTGTCCACGAAGGTCCTCGGCGTCGCGTCCAACGGCGCCGTCACCTTCTCCTTCCCGCCGCTCAAGGTGGTCAGCGAGGTCACCTTCGACGCCCGCGAGGCCGTGCACGCGGTCCTCGAGCACGTCCCCGCGGCCGCGGTCGCGGTGGAGGAGCACGGCGTCGGCTACCGGGTGAACAGGCACTTCCCCGAGGGCGAGCTCGACGGCGAGATGATCCTGACCCCCATCGACGAGCTCGTCGCCAGCGAGGTCAGCCGTGTGATCATCCGCGACCCGGACTCGACCTCCGAGGACTTCGTGACCCTCGCCGAACGGCTTGGCCTGCAGGGCACCAACTACTTCATCGGCTGGACCGCCTGGCTCGACCTCGCCCCCGAAGGCATCAACAAGGCGAGCGGCCTGGCGGAGGTGGCCGAGCAGCTCGGTGTCGCCCGCGAGAACGTGCTCGCCATCGGCGACGGTCGCAACGACATCGAGATGCTGCAGTGGGCCGGGCGCGGAGTCGCCATGGGCCAGGCGCCAGACGAGGTCAAGGAAGCCGCCGACGACGTGACCGACAGGGTGGAGAACGACGGCGCCGCCCTCGAGATCAACCGTTGGTTCCCGGTGTCAGACTGATCCTGTGCTGAGACTTGTGGCGACCGACCTGGACGGGACGCTGCTGCACACCGACGGCACCGTCACTGCCCGTACGCGCGATGCCCTGCTCGCGGTCGAGGAGAAGGGCGTCACGGTCGTCTTCGTGACGGGACGTCCCGTGCGCTGGATGGACGACCTGTGGGAGCACGTCGGCGGCCACGGCCTGGCGATCTGCTCCAACGGCGGCATCGTGTACGACGTTCATGCCCGCGCCGTGAGCCAGGCCCGCACCATCCCGGTCGAGGTGGGGCTCGAGGCCGCGGACATCCTGCGCTCGGCCATCCCCGGCACCACGTTCGCGGTGGAGAAGATCAACGGCTTCGGCAAGGAGGCGGACTTCATGCCACGCGTGCCGCCGCCGCCGGAGCTCGAGATCGGTCGGCTGGAGGAGGTCTTCGACCGCGGCGCGGTGAAGTTGCTCGCCCGCCACGAGGAGCTCGACCCCGAGAAGTTCTGGGATGAGGTCGAGTCGCACATCGGCCATCTCGTCACCACCACCTGGTCCTCGACCGGGGCGCTGGTCGAGATCAGCGCCGCTGGTGTCTCCAAGGCGAGCACGCTGGAGCTGCTGTGCCAGGAGAAGGGCGTCGAGGCCTCGCAGGTGGTCGCCTTCGGGGACATGCCCAACGACCTGCCGATGCTGGCATGGGTCGGCACGTCGTACGCCATGGCCAACGGCCACCCGACGGTGCGTGAGCTCGCCGACAATCTGGCGCCCTCGAACGAGGAGGACGGCGTGGCCGCCACCCTCGAGCGACTCTTCGACCTCTGACCCCTCCCGTTGAGCCGGGACTTCTGCCCCGTTGAGCCGCGGGTTCTGCCGGGCCGTCGTAGGTGTCGTAACCGGTCAGGGTGACCCGCTGCGGTCGTCGTCGCCTCCTGAGCGGTGCAACAACGGGTCACGATGACCCCCTGCGGTCAACCGCCGGTGCCGCGGGCAGCGAACGTCGTACCCCCGCCCGCGTGCCCCCTTCCACATCGGCCGAATACGCGTCAGACTCAGGCATTGGACGTGATCTAAGTCACGGAGGGGACAGATGTCTTCAACTGATGCAGTAGGGGCGACCCGTCAGGCGGTCGTCTCACTCGCGGCCGCGGTCCTGCGGCTGCGCAACGAGTACGGCGACACGCTCGGTGTCCGGAGGCTCACCTCCGACGTGGACCGGTTGCAGGCCGACCTCGACGAGCTCGGCGACCCGGCTCCCGGCCACCGCCCCGGAGTCGCTCCTGAGGAGATGATCGGGATCCCCGACGACCCCTACGACGAGAGCATGTGGCAGGACGCCGAGACCGAGGCCCAGCACGCGCCGTAAGGGGAGCCGTACATGTCAGCAGGTGTCACCAGTAACGGCCGCGCGCAGATCACGGAAAGAACGCTCAGACAGGACAACTGGTGGCTCACGCCGCTGATCACGTTCATCGTCTTCTCCGCGTTCGTCGTCTACGCCACCTGGCGCGCGTTCTCCGGCGAGCACTACTACTCCTCGCCGTACCTCTCCCCGTTCTTCTCGCCGTGCCTGGCGACCAGCTGCGTTGAGGGCTCCTCCGACCTGGGCCAGCCGGTCGGTGACTGGTTCAAGCTGTCCCCGGCGCTGATCATCCTGATCTTCCCGCTCGGCTTCCGGATGACCTGCTACTACTACCGGAAGGCGTACTACCGCGCGTTCTGGCTCTCGCCTCCCGCCTGTGGGGTCGCCGAGCCGCACACCACCTACACGGGCGAGACCCGCTTCCCGCTGATCTTCCAGAACGTGCACCGCTACTTCTGGGTCGCGGCCGTGCTGGTCGGACTCGTGCTGACCTTCGACGCGATCCTCGCCTTCCGGAACCCCGCCGGTGAGTGGGGCCACATGGGACTCGGCACCGTCCTGATGGTGGTCAACGTGGTGCTGATCTGGCTGTACACGCTCGGCTGCCACTCCTGCCGGCACATCCTCGGCGGCCGGCTCCGCCACTTCTCGAAGCACCCCGTGCGCTACCGGGCTTGGGGCCTGGTCTCGCGGCTGAACGAGAAGCACGCCCGCTACGCCTGGCTCTCCCTGTTCTCCGTCGCGCTCGTGGATCTCTACATCTACCTGCTCGC
Organism: Nocardioidaceae bacterium; assembly: GCA_041606495.1. Taxonomy (GTDB): domain Bacteria; phylum Actinomycetota; class Actinomycetes; order Propionibacteriales; family Nocardioidaceae; genus Nocardioides_C. The sequence continues at coordinate 12,809 of JBFIWG010000021.1, read as the reverse complement.
GACGGACCGGATCACCGACCTGAGGTTCTTCTAGATGCCCGACAGCACCCGACACCCGATGACGGGAAACCGCATGGACTCCGCACCGGAGACCGAACCGCACGGCTACGAGAGCCACACGTACGACGTCGTGGTGATTGGCGCCGGCGGGGCCGGCCTACGCGCCGCGATCGCCGCGCACGACGCCGGCGCCAGGGTCGCGATCGTCTGCAAGTCCCTGCTCGGGAAGGCGCACACGGTCATGGCCGAGGGCGGGATCGCCGCCGCCATGGGCAACGTCTACTCCGACGACAGCTGGAAGGTGCATTTCCGCGACACCATGCGTGGCGGGAAGATGCTCAACAACTGGCGGATGGCGCAGCTCCACGCGCAGGAGGCCCCGGAACGGGTGCTCGAGCTCGAGGAGTGGGGAGCCCTCTTCGACCGGACCAACGACGGGTTGATCTCCCAGCGCGACTTCGGCGGCCACCGCTACGCCCGCCTCGCGCACGTCGGCGACCGCACCGGCCTGGAGATGATCCGCACCCTGCAGCAGCGGGCCGTCACGCTCGGCATCGACGTGTTCATGGAGTGCACGGTCACCGAGATCTTCAAGGACGGCAACCGGGTCAGCGGCGCCTTCGCCTACTGGCGCGAGACCGGTCGGTTCGTGGTCTTCCACGCCCCGTCCGTCGTACTCGCCACCGGTGGGATCGGGAAGTCCTACCAGGTCACGTCCAACTCGTGGGAGTACACCGGCGACGGGCATGCCCTCGCGCTGCGCACCGGGGCCAGCCTGATCAACATGGAGTTCGTGCAGTTCCACCCCACCGGCATGGTGTGGCCGCCGTCGGTGCGCGGGATCCTCGTCACCGAGTCGGTGCGCGGCGACGGTGGGGTGCTGCGCAACTCCGAGGGCGAGCGGTTCATGTTCGACTACATCCCGGAGTACTTCAAGGCCGAGACCGCCGACACCATCGAAGAGGCCGAGGGCTGGTACACCGACAAGAAGAACAACCGCCGGCCACCAGAGCTCCTGCCACGCGACGAGGTGGCCCGGGCGATCAACTCCGAGATCAAGGCCGGCCGCGGATCACCCCACGGAGGGGTCTTCCTCGACATCGCCTCGCGGCGTGACGCCGACTTCATCCGGCGTCGGCTGCCCTCGATGTACCACCAGTTCAAGGAGCTCGCCGACGTCGACATCACCGCCGAGCCGATGGAGGTCGGGCCCACCTGCCACTACGTGATGGGCGGGGTCGAGGTCGAGGCGGACTCCGAGCGGAGCATGGTCCAGGGTCTGTACGCCGCGGGCGAGGTGGCCGGCGGCATGCACGGCTCGAACCGACTCGGCGGCAACTCGCTCTCGGACCTGCTGGTGTTCGGGCGACGGGCCGGCCACCACGCGGCGTACTACGCGTACAAGGCCGCCTCGAACCGGCCTCGCCTCTCCGACGAGGACGTGAAGGCTGCCGCCGCCAAGGCGCTGGCGCCGTTCGAGGAGGCGGGCGGGGAGAACCCGTACACCATCCAGAAGGACCTGCAAGACGTGATGCAGCGTCTGGTCGGCATCATCCGCAAGGCCGACGAGCTCGCCGACTCCCTGGTCGAGATCGAGAAGCTCAAGGAGCGTGCCCGCCACCTGACCGTGGAGGGGCATCGCCAGTACAACCCGGGCTGGCACCTCGCCCTGGACCTGATGAACATGCTGATCGTCTCCGAGTGCATCGCGAAGGCGGCGCTCGAGCGGACGGAGTCCCGCGGCGGCCATACGCGCGACGACTACCCCGGACCCGATCCGGAGTGGGGATCGAAGAACCTCGTGCTCACACTCCGTGGCGACTCGGTGCACCTGGAGCACAAGCCTCTGCCGGTCATGCCGGACGAGCTGAAGACGTTGTTCGAGGACGCCTGATGAGCACACGAGCGAACGGGGGCCGATGATGGGTTACCAGCTGAAGATGCGGGTCTGGCGCGGAGACGCCGAGGCCGGCGCCCTCACCGACTACCGGGTTGAGGTCGAGGAGGGCGAGGTCGTCCTCGACGCCGTGCACCGGCTCCAGGCGACCCAGGCCGGCGACCTCGCGGTCCGCTGGAACTGCAAAGCAGGCAAGTGCGGCTCCTGCAGTGCCGAGATCAACGGCCGGCCCCGGCTGATGTGCATGACCCGGCTGGCGGACTTCGACCAGGCCGAGACGATCACGGTCACCCCGATGCGCTCGTTCCCCGTGATCCGGGACCTCGTCACTGACGTGTCGTTCAACTACGAGAAGGCGCAGGAGCTGCCGGCGTTCGCCCCCGCGCCGCCGGACGCAGACGGCAAGCGCAGGATGATGCAGGTCGATGTCGAGCGCGGCCAGGAGTTCCGCAAGTGCATCGAGTGCTTCCTGTGCCAGAACACCTGTCACGTCGTCCGGGACCACGAGGACAACAAGGTCGCGTTCGCGGGACCCCGCTTCTTCCTCAGGTACGCCGAGCTCGACATGCACCCGCTCGACACCCACGACCGGCGTCAGCTCGCCCAGCAGGCCGCGGGTCTGGGGATGTGCAACATCACCAAGTGCTGCACCGAGGTCTGTCCGGAGGGGATCAAGATCACCGACAACGCGATCATTCCCATGAAGGAACGCGTCGTGGACCGCAAGTACGACCCGGTGGTCTGGCTCGGTTCGAAGATCTTCCGACGCGACCAGCGCAAGGAGCTGACGGTGAGCATGGCGGACCCGCAGAGCAATGAGGAGATCGAGCGGGCGATCGCGGAGAAGCTGCCCAGGTGGCGACACGAGGGCAAGACCATCACCCGGTCGGTCAAGGCCGAGTCGTTCATGGACGGCATCTCGCTGGTGCGCGCGGTGGCCCTGGTAGCCGAGAAGCTGGACCACCACCCCGACATCGACATCCGCTGGACGACGGTGACGTTCACGCTGACGACGCACTCGTGCGATGCGGTCACCCTCGCGGACCTGCGGATGGCCCACGAGATCGACCGGTTGGCCGGCTGACGGCCTAGAGGTACATCCCTCCGCGACCGTGGTGCTCGGGGTCCTGCCCGCTCTCCCCGCGCTGCGCGGCGGCCTGCTGCGCAGCGCGCTGGGCGGCCTGGACGGCCTCGTCCGGGACCATGCCTGGCGGCAGGGCGCGGCGCATCTGCTCGAGCTGCGCCCTCGCCGCCACCTGCTGGGCGTAGATCGCGGTCTGGATGCCGTGGAAGAGCCCCTCGAGCCACCCGACCAGCTGGGCCTGCGCGATCCGCAGCTCGGCCTCGGACGGGGTGTCGCCGGTGAACGGCAGGGAGAGCCGCTCGAGCTCCTCGATCAGCTCGGGGGCGAGGCCCGCCTCGAGCTCCTTGATCGAGGACTGGTGGATCTCCTTCAGTCGCGCCCGGCTGGCCTCGTCGAGCGGCGCCGACTTCACCTCTTCGAGCAGCTGGCGGATCATGCTGCCGATCCGCATCACCTTCGCCGGCTGCTCGACCAGGTCGGTGATGTGGCGCTCGCCCTCGTCGTCACCTTCGCCGGAGGACTTCGGCGCCCCGGAAACGGCCATGCCGTCGGGTCCGATGATGACCACCGTCGGGTCCTCGCCGTTGCCGGGTCCGGAAGCCTCGGGGCTCTCTTCAGTCATGGGGTTCACCTTACGCAGTGAGCACAATCTTGCCGATGTGGTCCCCGGACTCCATCAGCCGGTGCGCCTCCGCAGCCTCCTCGAGCGGCAGAGTCGCGTGTACGACGGGCCGCACCGTGCCGTCGGCCAGCAGCGGCCACACGTGCTCGACGACTGCGGAGCAGATCGCGGCCTTCTCCTCGACCGGCCGTGCTCGTAGCGCCGTGGCGATCACCGCGCCCCGCTTGGACAGCAGCTTGCCGATGTTCAGCTCACCCTTCACGCCGCCCTGCATGCCGATGATGACCAGCCGACCCTCCGTGGCCAGCGCGGAGACGTTGCGGTCGAGATAGGAAGCGCCCATGTTGTCGAGGATGACGTCGGCACCGTGCCCGTCGGTGGCCCGTCGTACCTCCTCGACGAAGTCCTGCTCCTTGTAGCTGACCGCGACGTCCGCGCCGAGCGAGCGGCACAGGTCGAGCTTCTCGGTGGTTCCGGCGGTGGCGAGCACTCGCGCGCCGATGGCCTTGGCGAGCTGGATGGCCATCGTGCCGATCCCACCGGCACCGCCGTGCACCAGCAGGGTCTCACCTGGCTGGAGCCCCGCGATCATGAAGACGTTCGACCAGACCGTGCAGGCCACCTCGGGCACGGCGCCGGCGGTGACCAGGTCCATCCCGCGCGGTGCAGGCATCACCTGGCCGGTTGGGACGAGCACCTGCTCGGCGTACCCTCCTCCGGCCAGCAAAGCGCACACCTGGTCGCCGACCGACCAGTCGGACACGTCGGAGCCGACCGCGCTGATCGTGCCGGAGCACTCCAGACCGAGGATCTCCGACGCGCCCGTCGGCGGCGGGTACTTGCCCTGGCGCTGCAGGGTGTCGGCGCGGTTGACGGCAGTGGCGGCGATATCGACGACCACCTCGCCCGGACCGGGCGTGGGGTCAGGCAGGTCGGACACGGTGAGGACCTCAGGCCCTCCGGGCTCGGAGACGATGACAGCGCGCATGCCCCACAGGCTAGGGGGCCGGCCGGTGACCGGTTACTCGGTACCGACCAGACCGTCCTCGTCGAAGTCGTCGGCGCTGATCTCCTCGCCGCCCCACTTCTCCGCCAGAGCCTGGGCCCGGGCCGCCAGCTCCTCGACGTCCGCGGGGTTCCCTCCGCGCAGAGCGGCGGCGTAGCCGACCAGGAACGTGGTCACCGGTGCCGCCGGCCGCTCCACCGCGTGAGCGGCGTCCCGCGCCAGGTCCAGGATCAGTCCCTCGTCGATCTCGGCGTCCACCTCGAGGGCGTCGCAAAGCTCGTCAATCCAGTCGTGCAGGGTCACGGTTCCCAGCGTCTTACGCCGACGGGGTTCGTGCAACCCCTCTCAGGTCAGGTCGCGCAGGTCCTCCCACGTGTCGACGTCGCGCGCCTCGTCGTCGACGGTGTCCACCTCGATCAGGCGAAGCGGTGCCAGAAGCCTGCGGATCGCGAGGCCGTGCTCGTCCGCGCGGTCGGCCGGCCTCGCCGCAACGACGGCGTCGTAGCGGTACGCCGCGGCCAGGGTCTGCTGTCGACCGCCGGCGTCCACCAGCACGGCGCCGTCCGCTCCCGCGGTCGTGGATACGGCCGCGACCAGGCGGGCGATGGTCGCGCGGGTGACGTGCGGCATGTCCACGGCGAGGACCACAAGCAGCTCTGGCGTGGAAGCCAGCGCGTCGACTCCGGCGAGCAGGCCCGCCGCCGGACCGCCTCCCGCCGGATCCTCCCGCGTCCAGGTCACAGGTCGCGACGTGGGGACCTGTTTGCCGACCACGACGACCTCGTCGAGGTCCCCGGTTGCGGCAAGCGCGCGCTCGAGCAGGCTGATGCCGTCGACCTCGATGGTCGCCTTGTCCATCCCGCCGAGCCGGGCGCCGGTGCCCCCGGAGAGGACGACCGCGGCCAGCCCGCGCGGGCGACGCTGTGCTGGATCGATGGTCACGCTCGCAGTCTCTCAGGGTGGGATGGCACGCTTGATCCGTGTCCGAACTCAACATCGTCCTGATCCAGGCCGCTTCCGCTCTCGAGCCCGGCGACAACCGGGAGCGGCTCGCCTCGTCGCTGGAGCTGCTTGCAGCGGGGAACGACCCGATGCCGGAGCTGGTCGTGTTCCCTGAGGCGTTCCAGCGCGACTTCGGGCAGCCTGGTTCCGACATCTCCGCCTATGCAGAGGACCTCGACGGCGACTTCGTGCGGAAGGTCGGCGAGCTCGCCAGCAAGCACGGCACGACGGTGGTCGCCGGCATGTTCGAACGCAGCGAGGACCCCGAGCGTCCCTACAACACGCTCGTTGTCGTCGACCGCGACGGGCTCCGGGCGACCTACCGGAAGATCCACCTCTACGACTCCTTCGGTTACCGGGAGTCCGAGCGCCTCCTGGCCGGGAGGATCGAGCCGGTGCTGGTCGACGTCGGCGGCTTCCGGGTAGGCCTCATGACCTGCTACGACCTGCGCTTCCCCGAGCTGTCGCGGCGCCTGACCGAGCAGGGCGCCGAGCTTCTCGTCGTACCCGCGGCCTGGGTCGCCGGCCCCCGCAAGGTCGACCACTGGCGCACGCTGGTGACCGCCCGCGCGATCGAGAACACGGCGTACGTCGCCGCCGCCGGGCAGCCGGGGCCGCGGTACGCCGGGAACTCGATGGTGGTCAGCCCGATGGGCGACCTCTGCTCGGAGCCGGCCGGGGAGGACGAGGCGATCGTCCGGGCCACGATCTCGCGCGAGGTCCTCGAGGAGTCACGGACCCAGAACCCCTCGCTGGCCAACCGTCGCTTCTGACCGGATTGGTATCCTCGTGACCTCGAACGGGGGCATCGTTCGTCCATTCTCGTCGTAGGGGTTGTGCCGTGGTGCGTGCTGACCAGAAGCCTGGTCGCCGCCGTGCAGACCCCGCGCCCCGGACCCGGCGCAGCCCCCGACCCGAGACCGGCGCGGTCGGGCCCAAGCCGAAGCTCCGCCTGCCGCGTCCCGTGCTGCGACGAGGCCTGTCCTGGCGGGCGCTGACCGCCCTGTGGCTGACGCTGGGCGCCCTGGGCATCATCGCCGTCGGCGTCGCCTGGACACCGCTCGCGGTGCCCCGCTACGTCCCGCTCGCCGGCGCCGTCACCCTGACGACCGCACTCGCCTTCGCCCTGGCCGCGCGAACCGGGGGGCGGGCCCTGATCAGTGCCGCGGTCACCCTGGGTCTGGCCGGGTCGGCGGCGATCTCGCAGGCGCCGGTCATGCTGGCCGGCGCAGCAGTCGGTACGGCGGTCCTGGCCGCGGTCTTCGCGGTGATGAACACCAAGCCCGCCGCACGCTTCGTCGGTGTCGTGCGCGAGGTGGGACTCGCGATCTTGATCGCCGTGGTCGGCGCCTTTGCCGTGGAGGCCTACGAGGCGCAGGTCTCGCTGGAGCGTGTCGGCTACCTGGTGCTGGGACTCTCGCTGCTGAGCGCCCTCGGGCTGGTCTACCGGCTCGGAGCCGGTCTGCACGGTCTGGGCAAGCGGGGCTTCGTGATGCTGGTCAGCGGGATCGGTCTGCTCACCGTCACCCTGGCTTACACCGAAGCCCTGGCCCGTTGGGGCTCGCCGGGACTGATCGAGAGCATCGACGCCACCTACGAGTCCGTGCGCGCCACGATCGGCGCCGTACCCAGGCCGATCGAGGTGCTGCTGGGATTCCCGGCTCTGGCCTGGGGGGTCTCTACCCGTGCCCGCCGCCGCCAGGGCTGGTGGGTGTGCACCTTCGGCGTCGCCGGGCTCTCGACGGTGGCTGTCTCACTGCTCGACCCCTCCGTCCCGCTTCTCGAGTCAGGTCTCACGCTCGTCTACAGCGCCGTCCTCGGGTTGGCGTTCGGGTACCTCGTCATCCGGGCGGACCTCTTCCTGACCGGGCCGCGTGGCCGCCGGGCTCGTCGCCTGGAGGAGGCGTCGGCCCACCGTCCCGAGCCCGGCCGGTTGCAGCCGCTGCTCTGAGCGCTTTCCGTTCCCCTAGACTGCTGCCCCGTGGCCGGGTTGTCCTGCGGGAGCCCGCCCAGGAGGGGTGCCGGAGTGGCCGATCGGAACCGCCTTGAAAGCGGTCGCTGGCAGAGATGTCAGCCGCGGGTTCGAATCCCGCCCCCTCTGCCAGCCAGCCGGAGATGACAAAAGGCCCCCTCCCACAGGAGGGTGCCGGATGCCACTGCCTACTCGGAGCCGCCCAGCTCGAGCGAGACGGTGTCGTAGACCAGGTCGTTGAGCCGCTGGCGGTGGTGCTCCAGGTCGCCCACGAGCCGCTTCAGCTCGGCGCGGACCGGTTCCACATCGGTGGCCTCGAGGACGATCGGGCCGAGGTCGGCGAGCTTGCGCAGCAGAAGGTCGCGCTCGCGGGTCAGGGTCAGCTGTCGCGCGGCCAGCCAGGCGTCTCCTTCACGAGAGTGCTCGCGGGCCAGCGCCTCCTTGACGCCGGCCATGCGGTGCCGCACCAGCCAGCGCCACATGTGGTGTCTACGCGGTGCGTCCAGGGCCTGCTCCAGGCCGATGATCGCATGCTCCAAACCGGTCACGAAGCCACCTCCACACGCTTCCTCGGTAAAGGGGTGGGCTGACTCTGAGTGTGACCCGAGCCACAGATTGTGACAAGAGCCATCGCTGCTGTATTTGTCGGGACGGTCGCTGGTTGGGTCTAATCGTTGGGTGGCATCCGATTATCGATTTTCCCAAGCCCTTATTGCGCGGTTGATGGGCTTCTACCTGGCCGGTCTAGGCGTGGTGGTCTTTCTCGCCACGGCGGCCGTGGGTCTGCTCTCGCTGCCCGTCGCCGTCCTGACCACAGCCGTCGTCTTCGCAGTGGTGGCGGTCTTCGTGGGCGGCTTCGTGCTGACCCGCAAGCTGACCGTGGTCCGGCTCGACGACGCGGGCTACCGGGTGCGCCTGGTCCGCGGCGCGGGAGTCATGCAGGCCCGGTGGACCGACGTCGAGGACGTGGTCGCAACCGTGGTGGCGGGGGAGCGCTGCGTGGTGCTGCGTCTCCGAGACGGGCGTACGACGACCATCCCGGTTCGTGCCCTGGCGGCCCCGGCGGACGACTTCGTCCGGGACCTTCAGCAGCACCTGAACCGGGGGTACGGCTACCGGCGGATCAACTAGGGATAGGTCGTCCGGCCCCGATTGGCTCCCGTGCGGGCCTGGCCGGTAGCCTGTCCATCGCTGTCTGGAGGTGTCGCCTAGTCCGGTCTATGGCGCCCGCCTGCTAAGCGGGTTGAGGGCAAACCCCTCTCGCGGGTTCAAATCCCGCCACCTCCGCCAGACTCGAACGGCCCTTACGGAGACTCGTCTCCGGACGGGCCGTTCTCTGTTTGCGATCGGGCGCCGGGCTGTTGGGTCTGGCCTGGCTGGGTCTCCAGCGGCTGCGGGTCGAGCTCGAGCTCGGTGTAGTTGCCGATGCGCAGGTCGCCGACGGTGCGCACGGTGACCGGCTGGATCCCGACGGGCCGGCCGTCGCGGTAGGTCACCAGGGTGACCTGAGCGTCGCGGCGCAGCTTGCTCCCGATGGCCAGGGCGTAGGCGGCGCCACCGGTGGTGCCGGTGGTGTAGGTGTAGCCAGTGCTGCCGTTCTCGCCCGTCACCGCTGTCGGGCCGAGCTGGGCGTGGACGTGGCCGCCGAGCACGAGGTCCACGCAACCGCGCCGGAGCGCGTCCCGACCGCTGTTGGCGTCATGGACGAGCAGGGTCGAGACCCGGTCGCCGTTCTCGTCCAGCTCGCAGGCCAGGTCCGCCAGCCGGTCTGCCTGCTCGGCGAACGAGAGGCCGGTCTCATCGCGCCACGTGCCGAGACCGCTGCTGCGGGGATCGTGCACACCGAGGAGTCGAATGCCGTCAGGACCGCTGACGGGTTCGCCGTTCAACGGAGTGAATCCGAGGTCGGAGAAGTACTTCGTCACGAAGTCCCCGTTGTCGTGGTTGCCCGCGACGAAGTAGCGATCGTCGTAGTCCTCGAATGCCTGGTGCAAGGAGTCGAGGCTGAAGGCCTCCCAAGCGCTACCGGTGGACGTGTCGTCGCCGGCATCGAGCAGCATGGTCGCGCCACCCTTGTCGGCGATAGCTCGCGCCACCTTGTCCATCCCGATGTTGTCGTGTCGGTCGCTGACCAGGATCGCGACCGTCTCACCCGCCTCCGGCTGGCGGATCCCGTCCTCCAGCTCGCCGATCGTCTCGACGGCGTCGCTGTAGAACCGGACGCTGCGGTTGTAGGTGTCGAAGGCGCTCTCGGCGAGGCGTTTCGTCCCGCTGGTCATGAGGCCGGTCTCGAGCTCCAGCGGCTGCGCCTGGGCCGGGATGGGTACGTCGGGCAGCTCCTCCGTGATCGGCCGCCAGGCAACCTCCTGCTCGAAGGTTGCGTCTCGCCGACTCCATGGCTGCAACACCGCCGCGACCACGACGACCCCGGCCAGGGCGCCGTAGGTGGCTCGTCGCACGGTGATGTGCCCGAGCAGCTCGCTGCGCCGTCGCTTACCGAGCATGATCCACAACGCGGGCCCGGCCAGCCCGATCAGAGCGCCACTCACGGCGCTGTCCACGGCCATGTCGGTGATGGCCTGCCGTAGCTTGGCGATCTCGCCCTCGGGCCGGCTGCCGATCACGGCGTACCGGCGGATCAGCGACTCGTAGCTGGGGAGGTCGGTCTTCCCGAGCTTGATCTCTGCGCCCATGCGCTGTCCGGTGGGGTAGCGCAGGTTGGGCAGATAAGGCCCGAGGTCAATGGTGGCGTACCCGTTGAACGCCGGTGAGACGACCGCCTCGTGGCTGGCGATCTCGGTCGACTTCGAGCTGTGCGTGAACACGAGCAGGCTGACCGGGACCGCGACCAGGATCCAGGCCAGCAGCAGTTGCAGGCCGGTGACCGTCATGGCGCGTTTGTCTCGCGCCGCCCACCAGTCGTGGAGTTGCCTCATGTCACCGAGAGTAGGGCCACTGCACCAGTGGGCTCGCATGCCGGGTCGCGTCGCCATCGAGGCAGCGTCGTGTTGCATACTTCTGCAAGTGCGTCGCCCGGCGAGCCCCTTATCGGACGGAAAGCGCGCTTTCGGTACCGATAGCCCAAATGCGGGTTAGGTCTTGCCATCTCGGGCGAACGTACGCAACGATGGCCCCATCCAGGCGGCAAGTCTTGCCTAGGCTTCCTGCGCGATGAGCAGGCTCGGGAAACGCGGCGCGAATGGTCCCACATCTCGCGCTGAACCGTGGCGAAAACGGACTTCTGCAGAAAGATGCAGTGCAAAACCATGAGGCGCGATTTTGTGGCCGTAAAGTCCGGACGTGCCCGAAACTGGTCACAGGCGGCGAAAGACCCCCTGCTCCGTCCACCATCTAGCCGAAGAGGTTGCAATGAACAAGACGCGATTCGCGGTAAAGGCCTTCGCCGCTGGCGTGGCTGCGACCGTCATGCTGCTCGGGTCGGTTTCAGGGCCCGCCAACGCCAAGGACACGGGTTGGAACCCGGTCAAGAGTGTCAGCAGCGAGACGCAGAGGGACACCGGATGGAACCCGGTCAAGAGCGGCGGCGCCTCGACGCTCCGCGACACCGGCTGGAACCCGGTCCCGTAACCGGCCGCGACAAACGCGACAGCCCACCGGCTGATCGCCACAAAGCTTGAGACGAGGACGAACGAGCCACCCCCCCGGCAGTTCAAGTCCCAGCGCCATCCCCCCCGGCCCGTCTCAAACCCCGCGAGGGCAGACATGGATTCCCAACCATGACTGCCCTCGCAAAGTTTTGTCAGCTTGCGCTCTAGGGTTCTCGTTCTTCTCCGAGCAGAGGGTCGAGCTCGGGCTCCACGAGCGGGGCGGGGCCGGCGGCCCTCCCCATGGCATGGCCGAGCTGAAAACGCGTCTGGACGCCGTACTCGTCCTTCAGAGCCGCGATGTAGCCGGCGTACGTGCGGGTGCTGACCCCGAGTCGCTTGGCGCTGGCCGGGTCGCTGTGGCCCTCGACCAGCATCCGGATCGTCATCGCACGCACGTCGGAGGCGATGTGTCGCTCGGCCTTCGCGTCGGAGGTGGTGAACGGCTGGGCCCGCTCCCAGGCACGCTCGAAGATGTCGACGAGGTAGGCGATCAGAGACTTGTCGTGCACCGCCACCGCCACGTCGTGGCTGTCTGAGCCGGGAATGATCGCAGCGTGCCGGTCGACGACGATGAGGCGCTTGAAGAACTCGTCGAGCGTGCGGACCTCGCCGCCGTGGGCGGTGATCTCGGCGACGTAGTCGCGGGTGGCGGGGCTCTGTCGTGCGGAGTGCTGGTACAGGGTGCGCATCTTGATGCCGCGCTCGAGCGCGCGCAGGTCGCGGTCCTCCGCCTTGGCCAGGGCGTTGGCGGGCCGCCGGCCGTAGGGCTGAGCCGTCAGCAGCTCGACGCGGCAGTCGGCCACGACCGCCTGGATGTAGCTGTCAATGTTGGCGAAGCCGCGGATCTCGGTGATCGGCTGGTCGGCGACGTGCGGGGAGCGGCGGTAGGTCTGGCCGAGTGAGCTGAAGGCGTCGGCCCACCGAGCCGACTCCGTCATCAGGTCCGCAGCCTGCTGCCCGATGGGTACGACGATCCGGGACTGGATCGCGGCCGGGTCGACCGGGATGTATCGCTTGCCCTCTTTGTCCAGGACCAGCAGCCCGATGTCGACGAGGAGGTCGAGGGCGGGTCGTTGCTTGGTGTCCTCTGCCAGCCGAGGGTCGTCGACGGTGAGGAAGCCGTGGGCGACCGCATTGCTGTAGATGCGCCCGGCGGCCGTCTCGAGCAGCTGACGCTCCTCGGGCCCATACCTGACAGCCACGCAACCTCCCATCCCCGGCTCTTGCTTTGCGTCAGTATGCCCCACCTCACTCCGCCCCTGGCCCAGGCACGCGTGGTGGCATGCAGAAGGCCCCATCCCCTCGGGGATGGGGCCTTCCTGTGTCCTTCTGAGGTCGATGTGGCCCGTGGGTCACAGACCCAGGCGCGCCTTGAGGCCGTCCAGCTCGGTCCACAGGACCGCCGGCAGGGAGTCGCCGAACTTCTCGAACCACTCGGTGATCGCGGGGATCTCCGCCTTCCACTCCTCGACGTCGACCTCGAGCGCGGCGGCCAGGGCCTCCTCGCTCATGTCGAGGCCGTCGGTGTCGAGGGCGCCCGGCGTGGGCACGTGGCCGATCGGGGTCTCGACGGCCCCGGCCTGGCCCTCGATCCGCTCGACGATCCACTTGAGCACCC
>JBFIWG010000020.1:0-19335 GCA_041606495.1 Nocardioidaceae bacterium | reverse complement strand
GCCGCAGTTGCTGATCCTGATCGGCAACGCGATGACCCCAGGCCGCGGCTTCAGCGAGGGTCCGTTCGCCTCCGAGGCCGAGCTGCGCGAGCTGGTCGACCTGGCCGAGGCGAGCAGCGTGATCGAGTCCGGCGAGCGGGAGATGATCCACTCGGTCTTCGAGCTCGGTGACACGATCGTCCGCGAGGTCATGGTCCCGCGCACAGACGTGGTGTTCATCGAGCGGCACAAGACCCTGCGTCAGGCGATGTCGCTGGCGCTGCGCAGCGGCTACTCCAGGATCCCCGTGGTCGGCGAGAACCTCGACGACATCGTCGGGTTCGCCTACCTCAAGGACATCACCCGCCGGGTCTTCGACCGGCACGAGGCCGAGACCACCGAGCGGGTCGAGTCGGTGATGCGTCCGGTGCTCTACGTGCCCGACTCCAAGCCGGTCGACGAGCTGCTCCGCGAGATGCAGGCCAGGCGCAAACATGTCGCAGTCGTTGTCGACGAGTACGGCGGCACCGCCGGCCTGGTCACGATCGAGGACGTGCTCGAGGAGATCGTCGGGGAGATCACCGATGAGTACGACGAGGCGCGGGTCGACGTGGAGCATCTCGCCAACGGCTCGACCCGGGTCAGCTCGCGCTACCCCGTCGACGACCTCGAGGAGATCTGCGGGATCGCCATCGAGGACGCCGACGTGGACACGGTCGGTGGGCTGATGGCCAAGCACCTGGGCCGCGTGCCGATCCCCGGCTCGGTGATCGAGTCGCACGGTCTGCGCTTCGAGGCCGAGGCACCGTCCGGCCGCCGTAACCGGATCGGCACGGTGCTGATCACGAGGGCGGAGCCTGTCTCCGTCGACAGCCAGGACCAGGCATACCCTGACTCCCATGCCGGTTGAGCTCACTGACCCCGAAGACGCCAAGATCGTCACCCTCGCCCGTTCCACGCGGGCCCGCAACGGGGCGGCCGAGGGCGCGTGCGTCCGGGACACGGACGGTCGCACCTATGCGGCCTCGACCGTCGACCTGGCCTCGCTCAAGCTGACCGCAGTCCAGGTCGCGGTGGCCATGGCGGCATCCAGCGGTGCGCGTGGTCTCGAGGCCGCAGCCGTCCTCGGCGACGCCCCCGAGGCCCGCCCCGACGACCTCGCCGCGGTCAGGGACCTCGCCGGGACAGGGGTCAAGTTCTTCGCGGCTTCCGCCGATGGCGTCGTGCAGGAGTCCCTGACCACCTAAGTTTGAAGCGTGGCCAGCCTTGTCGGATGGGACGCTCACGCCGCAGCCGTGCGCCGGTTGCGCGATTCGTACGCAGCAATTCCGACAGGTCGGCCAGTGCGGCTGGCCAAGCGCACGTCCAACCTGTTCCGCTCCCGAGCCGCCACCGGCGGCCCCGGTCTAGACGTCTCGGGGCTGGGCGGCGTGGTCGACCTCGACGCCGCCCAGCGCACCGCCGACGTCCAGGGCATGTGCACCTACGAGGACCTCGTCGACGTCACCCTGAGCCACGGGCTGATGCCGCTCGTCGTACCTCAGCTGCGGACCATCACCCTCGGCGGTGCGGTGTCCGGCCTGGGGATCGAGTCCACGTCGTTCCGCAACGGGCTGCCGCACGAGTCGGTGACCGAGATGGACGTCCTCACCGGGAGCGGCGAACTGGTCACCGCCATGCCGGACGGACCGGCCGCCGACCTGTTCAAGACGTTCCCCAACTCCTACGGCAGCCTCGGCTACGCGACCAGGCTCAAGATCGAGCTCGAGCCGGCGCCGGGGTTCGTGTCACTGCGGCACCTGCGCTTCGACGACCTCGAGATCCTCGCCAAGACCATCGACGCCGTGGTGGCCGACCGGGCCTGGGAGGGGGTCCGGGTCGACGGGATCGACGGTGTTGTGTTCGAGCCGGGTGAGGCCTATCTGACGGTCGCCACCTGGACCGACCGGGCCGACCGCACCAGCGACTACACCGGGCAGCAGGTGTTCTACCGCTCGCTGCAGCAGCGGGAGACCGACACGCTGACCGCCTACGACTACCTGTGGCGCTGGGACACCGACTGGTTCTGGTGCTCGCGGGCGTTCGGCGTGCAGAACCCGAGGGTGCGTCGGCTGTGGCCGCGGCGGTACCGCCGCAGCGACGTCTACCACCGGCTGGTCGGGCTGGAGAACCGGTTCGGGGTGATGGCCCGCGTCGAGAAGCGCCGGGGGCGAGCTCCGCGCGAACGGGTGGTCCAGGACGTCGAGATCCCGTTGGCCAGGTTGGCCGAGTTCCTGGACTGGTTCGACCGTGACGTCGGGATGCGCCCGGTGTGGCTGTGCCCGCTGCGGCTGCGCGAGCCGGAGGGCTCCGGCAGTGCGCGAGCCTGGCCGTCGTACCCGCTGGAGCCGGCCACCACCTACGTCAACGTCGGCTTCTGGGGGACGGTGCCCATGGCACCCGGAGCCGCGGAGGGTGACCTGAACCGTGCCATCGAGGAACGGGTCACCGACCTGGGCGGCCACAAGTCGCTGTACTCCGACTCCTACTACGACCGCGAGACCTTTGACCGCCTGTATGACGGTGCGAACCTCGCAGCGGTGAAGGCGACCTACGACCCGGAGGGCCGCTTGATGGGGCTCTACGACAAGGCGGTGAGACGTCGATGACCACGACTGCGAACAACCAGCGAGTCACCGTCGGCCAGGCGATATCGCAGCTGATGCCGGACGGGCTCAACTTCCGGTTCACGGCGTACGACGGCAGCACGGCAGGGCCCGAGGACGCGCCCGTCGCCCTGCACCTGCGCAGCGAGCGAGGCCTGTCGTACCTCTTGACCGCGCCCGGCGACCTGGGACTGGCACGTGCCTACGTCTCGGGGGACCTGGACATCGAGGGCGCCCATCCCGGTGACCCCTACGACGTGCTGACCGTGCTGATGAACCACACCAAGTTCCGGATGCCGGCACCGTCCGAGGCGTTGCGGCTGCTGCGTGGCCTCGGTCTCAGCACGCTGAAGCCGCCACCGCCTCCGCCCGAGGAGTTCCTGCCCAGGTGGCGTCGGCTGCTGGAGGGTCTGCGGCACTCCAAGGAGCGGGACGCCGAGGCGATCCACCATCACTACGACGTGTCCAACCGCTTCTACGAGATGGTCCTGGGGCCGTCGATGACCTACACGTGCGCGGTCTTCCAGAGCGAGACCAGCACTTTGGAGGACGCCCAGGCCGAGAAGTACGACCTGGTCTGCCGCAAGCTCGGCCTCAAGCCCGGAGACCGGCTGCTCGACATCGGCAGCGGGTGGGGCGGCATGGTGCGGCACGCCGCGCGGGAGTACGGCGTGACCGCCACCGGGGTCACCTTGTCGCAGAACCAGGCCGACTGGGCCAAGGCAGCGATCGAACGCGAAGGGCTCGCCCACCGGGCGGAGGTCCGGTTCGGGGACTACCGTGACGTGGCCGAGGCCGAGTTCGACGCGGTCAGCTCGATCGGCCTGACCGAGCACATCGGGGTGCGCAACTACCCGGACTACTTCGCGCTCATCCGCGAGAAGCTTCGCCCCGGAGGCCGGGTGCTCAACCACTGCATCACGAGGCCGGAGAACCGCTCCCGAGCGGAGACGGGCGCCTTCATCGACCGCTACGTGTTCCCCGACGGCGAGCTGACGGGATCCGGCCGTATCATCACCGAGATGCAGGACGCCGGGCTGGAGGTGCGCCACGAGGAGAACCTCCGTGAGCACTACGCCCTGACCCTGCAGGGCTGGTGCCGGAACCTGGTCGAGCACTGGGACGAGTGCGTCGAGGAGGTCGGTGTGGGCACCGCGAAGGTGTGGGGGCTTTACATGGCCGGTTCCCGGCTCGGGTTCGAGCGGAACGAGATCCAGCTGCACCAGGTGCTCGCCTCACGAACGGACGCGCTGGGCCGGTCCGGCTTCGCACTGCGACCTACGTGGCTCAGTTGAGCAACTCCCCGACCCGGTCGGGTCGGGGCACAGGACATCCGTTCGCCTCCTCGGCCCTGGTGCTGTCCGGGGCCGCTCTCTTCGGGACGATCGGGACCGCCCAGGCCGTCGGCCCGGACGTGCCCACACCCGAGCTCGCTGCCTCCCGGCTGCTGCTGGCAGGCCTGCTGTTCGTCGTGGTCGCGGCCGCTGCGCGCCAGGGCGGCCAGATCCTGAGGACCCTGCGCAGCGCGCCGGCCTGGTGGGCAGGGGTGGGCCAAGCGGGGTTCAACCTGTGCTTCCTGGCGGCCATGGTGCAGGCAGGCGTCGCCGTCGGCACGCTGGTCGCGATCGGGGCGACACCGATCATCACCGGCCTGCTGACCCGCCAGATCAGCCGGGTGTGGCTGGCCGCGACGACGGTAGCGGTCACCGGGCTCGTGCTGCTGGTGGGTGGTCAGGTCGGCTCCGACGACGCGCCCTCTGCCCTTGGGATCGTGCTGGCCCTGGGGGCGTCCACCAGCTACGCGACGTACATCATCGCGGGCAACGCGGCAGCGGCGCGCGGCTTGGAGATCCAGCCGTACCTCGCCGCGGCGTTCTCGGTCTCAGCCGTGGTGACACTTCCGGTGCTGCTGGTCGGCGAGGTCGCGTGGGCGGTGCGGTGGGACGGTGCGTTGCTGCTGCTCTACATGGCTGTGGTGCCCACCATCCTCGCCTACAGCCTGTTCAACCGCGGGCTGCGCGGTGTCAGGTCGAGCACCGCCTCGACGCTGGGGCTGATCGAGCCTGTCGTCGCGGCAGCGCTGGCGTACGTCGTGCTCGGCGAGCGCCTCGGGACCGTGGGTGTGCTGGGGGCGGGCCTGGTCCTGGTAGGGCTGCTGATCATCGTCCGGGCAGGGGCCAGGGTAAAAAGTGCGATCCCGTATGCGGAGCACCCGTAACCTCGGCTAGCCAGCCGGCGATTACCTCCTCAAAGGTGCGAATCGTCAACCGGGGAGTACAGATGACCAGTAAGTCCAACTCGTCCTTCGGTCGGGTTCGAGGTGCCCGGGCCCTCCGGGTCGCCGCAGGATCGACCGCGCTCCTCACCGCTGCCGCGCTTGCGGGCATCGGCGCCGCCGTTGCCGACACGGACGGGACCTCGTCCGACGTCAAACAGGTCAGCAGCGAGCGCGCCACGGAGCTCGAGAACGAGCCGGAGGAGGTCGAGCCGGCTGACGTCGAGGCGTCCGGTCACGACGTCGAAGAGTTCGCGGAGGTCGAGGAGCCCGACGAGCACGAGGTCGAGGAAGTCGAGGAGCCGGACGACGACGTCGAGGACGGCGACGACGAGTCCACAACGGAGAGTCAGTCGGCGCCCGCCACGGTCGCCGAAGACGACCCCGACGACGACGAGTACGAGGACTCCGACGACGACTCGGACGAAGACGAAGACGAAGACGAGGACGAGGACTCCGACGACGACTCGGACGGAGACGAAGACGAGGACGAGGACTCCGACGAGGACGACGACGAGGACGACGACGAGGACGACGAGGACGACGAGGACGACGCGGGCGACGAGGGGGACGACTGAGATGGGTGCCATGGACCCCGACGAGCTCGAACGCGACCTGATCCGGCTGCTCGAGCCCTACCACGGCGCGATCCCGGAGGCTGCCCGGCCCTGACGGGGCTCCCGACTCAGTGACCGAGCGGGGGCGGGTGGGACAATCGCCGGGTGCCTGACCAGACCCCGTCCTTCCGCAGCGGCTTCGCCTCCTTCGTCGGCCGGCCCAACGCCGGCAAGTCGACCCTGACCAATGCCCTTGTCGGCACCAAGGTGGCGATCACCTCGTCGCGTCCGCAGACCACGCGGACCGTCGTACGCGGCATCGTGCACCGTCCCGACGCACAGCTGATCCTGGTCGACACCCCGGGGCTGCACCGACCCCGCACCCTCCTGGGCGAGCGGCTCAACGACCTCGTCAAGACCACGTGGGCTGAGGTGGACGTGGTCGCGGTGTGCTTCCCCGCGAACGAGAAGATCGGGCCGGGGGACCGGTTCATCGTCAACGAGCTGGCCAAGGTACGACGGACCACCAAGGTCGCGATCGCGACGAAGACCGATCTCGCTACGCCTGAGCAGCTCGGCGAGCACCTGTTGGCGATCGCCCGGTTGGGGGAGGAGACCAAGACCGACTGGGCCGAGATCGTGCCCGTCTCGGCGAAGTCTGGTGACCAGGTGGGCCTGCTCGCGGACCTGCTGGTCGGTCACCTTCCGGAGGGGCCGCCGCTCTACCCGGACGGCGACCTGACTGACTCACCGGAGGAGGCGATCGTCGCCGAGCTGATCCGGGAGGCGGCGCTGGAGGGTGTGCGGGATGAGCTGCCGCACTCGATCGCGGTCGTGGTCGAGGAGATGGGGCTGCGCGAAGGCCGGCCGGAGGACAAGCCTCTGCTCGACATCCACGCCAACGTGTTCGTCGAGCGGTCCTCGCAGAAGGGGATCGTGATCGGGCACAAGGGGAGCCGTCTACGCGAGGTCGGCACCGCGGCCCGCAAGCAGATCGAAGCCATGCTCGGCACGCCCGTCTACCTCGACCTGCACGTCAAGATCGCCAAGGACTGGCAGCGGGACCCCAAGCAGCTGCGCCGGCTCGGCTTCTAGGTCGACTCCGCCCAGCAGAAGCCGTAGTGCTGGCCCCGCGACCACTGCTCCCGGGTCGGCCACTCCCAGCCGTACTGGAAGCGGTCCACCGAGCCGGTGAGCTGGCTGACGACGTCGCGGCACCGCTCGTCCCCGGACCGGCGCACCGCGGCCTGTCCGGGATACTCCGCGCTCCCCTTCAGTCGGGTGATGGCGACCGCGCGCCACGAGTGAGCCCTGGAGCAGATCACGCGCTCGAAACCGTCCTCGCCCGGGGCAGAGGTCCCGCACAGGCCGTAGGTCTCGAGCGCGGAGTCACGGTCGAGAACGTCGCGGAGCTTCCGCGGTCGGGGGAGGTTCAGCAGCGACTCTGCGGCGGCGACAGCCACGAGGTCGCAGCGGAACCAGGTCGCACCGGCATCAGCCTCGGTCGCGGTGGGGGTGAACCAGATCGCCTTGAACCGGCTCAGCGCGAGCACTTCCTGGGTGCCGCCGACGTAGGACGCGAGGCTCTTGTGGCACCGGCGAGCCATCTGGTCCTGCACCTGTGAGGATCCGATCCTGGCGGCGCGTCCGTCGACGACGGCGTCCAGGTCGCCGACGAAGATGGTCTGGGCGTTGTGGCGACCGCGGCAGGGCACGGCCTCGGAGTCGTTGGCTGCGTCGGTCAGCTCGGAGTAGCGCAGGCGGTAGCAGGCTCCGGCTCTCGGCGGACGCACGGCTTCGGTGGCTCTGGTCCGCTGATCTGCGGACGCGGCGGAGCGGGGGACGCTGCTGCCGTCAGCGGAGGGCGCGCCGGTCGAGACGTCGGACGAGGCCGCCGTACACCCACTCAGCACCATCGCGGCGCTGAGGGCGGTCGCGGCGGTGGCAATCCTCACTGGTCGGTCCGGGCCCAGCAGATCGACCGACGGTTACCAGCCTTCCACTCGGCCTCGTGGAAGAAGGTGTAGCCGTAGTCGTAGTCGATCGGGTAGTTCAGCCATGCGCCCACCGAGTCGGAGCAGAAGTCGCGGGTGCGGACCTCCACCAACCGGTCTCCGGGGTAGGGGTCCTTCTCGTCACCGAGCTTGATCGTGGTCACCGCGCGCCAGGTGTGCGGCTCCGAGCACGGGATCTTCGGCGAGCCGGCCACGGTGTCGCCGTCCACACAGGTCATCCACTGGTCGTCGGGCCGCCCCGACAGCAGCCCCTGTGCAGTCTCGGGCAGCGCGGTCAGTGACTCGGACTGCTCCCCGCCACCGACCACGTCACAGCGGTACCACCGGGCGCCCCGGTCCCAGGAGTCCTCGGTCGGCCGGAACCAGGCCCACGTCAACGTCGAGCGCATGACGGTGCTCTCGTCGCCGCCGAGGAACTTCTCGAAGCTGTCGCTGCAGGTCTTGTAGATGTACGCGCCCAGCTCGGGTGAGTCGATGTCGTTGCCCTCTGTCACCGACGGGGGGAAGCTGCCGACCGCGAACGTCTCGGCAGTGTGCGCCTCAGAGCAGTCGACGATCGGCGAGTCGTTGCTGGGCATGCCGACGTCCTCGGGGACGAGCTGGCGACAGGCGCCCAGCAGCGGCGGCGTCGAGGTGCCCCCGTCGGCCTCGGCGGAACCCTGGCTGCACCCGGCGAGGGCGCTGAGCAGCAGGGCCGCAGAGACGGCGACCAGACGGGTAGACACGGCAAATCCTCACGAATCGAACGGTTGGGGGCGCAGCAGGAATGGTACCCAGGGGGACCATTGCCGAATCGCAGCCGGGGGGAACACCCCCGAGTCAGCGCTCGAGCCGGTAGCCGATGTGCCTGGCGATCATCTGAGCGCCGAGCGCCTCGTTGACCGCGATCATGTGGTGGTTCGTGGTGTCGTTCCAAGTGTCAGTGGCGCCGACCTCGGGTCGAACGTCGGTGATCCACCGCAGCATCTCGGTCTTCATCAGCAGGCCGAGCCGATGGCCGCGGTGGGCGCGGACCACGGAAGTGTCCTCCTGGAACGCGACGCCTGGCGCGAACTCGTCGACGCACAGTATGGACATGCCGGCCCACTCGCCGCTGGTCCGGTGCCTGGCCAGGACCCGGTAGACGGTCTGGCTGCGGCCCGCCATCGCCTGGTCGTAGGTGCGCACGCGGTCTGCGTCCCAGACGTCGGGTTCCGAGTCCGGGTCGGAGAGCGGTGCGTCGTTGATCGCGTCGTGGAGCGCAACCAGATCCTCGAGTCGATCCTCGGGAGTCACTGCGACCATCCGCTGCAGCTCGTAGTCCGCGGCGTGCTCGGCCGCGTCGGCGTACAACCGGTCCCAGTGCGAGGACGTTGTCCCGTGTACGTCGATCCGGCGGATCGCGTTGACGGCCAGGCGCTTGAAGCCCATCGCCTCGAGCGCGGGGACGCCGCTGCCACCCTCGACCGCCCCGGAGTACACCTTGCGACGGTCGGTTCCGTCGAGGTGCTCCAGCACGGTGTCCATCAGGGCCCTGCCCACTCCGCGACGGTGGTGGTCGGGACGCACGCCGCCAGAGACGTAGGCACTGTCGAGGTTCTCGCGGTCGGGGAGCTGCAGCACGACGCGGCCGACCAGGGTGTCACCCTCGTAGGCGAGCCAAAGGCCGTCGACCGGGCGGTTGTCGCTCTGCAGCTGCAGATGCCGCAGGACGGTCGGCCCGGTCGGGGCCGGGATCGGGGCACCTGCGGCGGTGTTGTTGTCCGCGGTGATGGCCGCGATCTCGTCGGCGACGTCCAGGTCGAGGTCGAGCGGGTCGATGCGTTCGATGTGCACCAGCTCATCCAACCAGGCCCGTGCATCTCATTTTTCGTCACGGGGGATCCCTGAATCCGACGTACGGGTTAGTCTGGGCGGGTCATGCAGATCGTTGGGCAGCTCCTTCTTGGATGCCGCAGCGAGGTTCGCTAAGGCCGGACCCCTCGCTGCGGAGTTCGTCGTTGCCATCCGGACCACGAGGCGATCCCGAGAAGCGAGAGACCTGTGACTCACCACACCAACCCCCAGCAGTCCAGCGGCATGCCGTTCCAGCGGTACGCGCCGTTCCCCGTCGTCGACGTACCCGACCGCACCTGGCCCGGCAAGCGGATCACCCAGGCGCCACGCTGGTGTGCGGTGGACCTCCGTGACGGCAACCAGGCGCTGATCGACCCGATGACCCCGGCGCGCAAGAAGAAGATGTTCGAGCTGCTGGTGGCGATGGGCTACAAGGAGATCGAGGTCGGTTTCCCCTCGGCGTCTCAGACGGACTTCGACTTCGTCCGGATGCTGATCGAGGAGGACCTGATCCCCGACGACGTGGTGATCCAGGTCCTGACCCAGGCCCGTGAGCACCTGATCGAGCGGACCTACGAGTCCATCCGCGGAGCCAAGCAGGCGATCGTGCACCTGTACAACTCGACCTCGACGCTGCAGCGGCGGGTGGTCTTCGGCCTGGACATGGACGGCATCGCGGACATCGCGGTCACGGGCGCGCGGCTGTGCAAGAAGTTCGAGGAGTCGATCCCGGAGACCGAGGTCTACTACGAGTACTCCCCGGAGTCGTACACCGGCACCGAGCTGGAGTTCGCGGTCCGGGTCTGCAACGAGGTGCTCGAGGTCTTCGAGCCGACCCCGGAGAAGCCGGTGATCATCAACCTGCCGGCGACGGTGGAGATGGCGACGCCGAACGTCTACGCCGACTCCATCGAGTGGATGAGCCGGCACCTGCACCACCGCGAGAACGTGGTGCTCTCGCTGCACCCGCACAACGACCGCGGTACGGCGGTCGCGGCGGCCGAGCTCGGCTACCAGGCCGGTGCCGACCGGATCGAGGGCTGCCTGTTCGGCAACGGCGAGCGGACCGGCAACGTGTGCCTGGTGACCCTGGGACTGAACCTGTTCACCCAGGGTGTCGACCCGCAGATCGACTTCTCCGACATCGACGAGATCCGGCGGACCGTGGAGTACTGCAACCAGCTGCCGGTCCACGAGCGGCATCCCTACGGCGGCGACCTCGTCTACACCGCCTTTTCCGGCTCGCACCAGGACGCCATCAAGAAGGGCTTCGAGGCCCTCGAGCGCGACGCCGAGGCAGCCGGCGTACCCGTGGACGACTTCGCGTGGCAGGTGCCCTACCTGCCGATCGACCCCAAGGACGTCGGGCGCAGCTACGAGGCGGTCATCCGCGTCAACAGCCAGTCCGGCAAGGGCGGCGTCGCCTACATCATGAAGTCCGAGCACAAGCTGGACCTGCCGCGGCGGCTGCAGATCGAGTTCAGCCGGGTGGTGCAGCAGCACACCGACGGCGAGGGCGGGGAGATGTCGCCGGAGGCGATCTGGGACGACTTCCGCACCGAGTACCTCGACCGGGACACCCCACTGCAGCTGAACTCCGTGCACACCTCGTCCGCCGCGGGGGAGCGGGACGCGCTCACCGTCAACGTCTACGTCGATGGCGAGCTGCGCACTCTGGAAGGCACCGGCAACGGTCCGATCGCAGCGTTCGTGAACGCGATCAACGAGATGGACGACCGGTTCGATGTGCGGGTCCTCGACTATGCCGAGCACGCACTGTCCTCCGGCGGTGACGCCATCGCGGCGGCCTACGTCGAGTGCGCGGTGGGCGACCAGATCCTCTGGGGCGTCGGTCTCGACCCGAACATCGTCACCGCCTCGCTGAAGGCCGTGATCTCCGCGGTCAACCGCGGCTGAGCCGGAGTGGCGTCAGCCGGTCATCGTGTCGAGTCGCGCCTGCACCTCAGCAGGCGTCAGCCTCACCGGGCTCTGGATGAGCCACTCGTGGCCGAACGGGTCGCGGACCCTACCCCCGCGGGCGCCGTAGGGCTGGTCGTCGACGGGGAACATCACTTCGGCTCCGGCCTGCACTGCGGCGGCCGCCACGGAGTCGGGAGTCTCGCAGGTGATCTCGAGGATCACGCCGGGCCGCCCCAGCGTGGCAGGTGACGGGTCGACCGAGTCGGCCTCCTTGAGGCTGATGCTGCTGCCCAGCAGGTCGAGGGATGCGAACACCACCTTCTCCCCGAGCGTGTAGCGCTCGGTGCACCGGGCCGCGAAGGCCCGCTGGTAGAAGTCGATCGCGGCATCGGCGTCGTCGACCACGAGCTTCGGGGAGACACGGTTCCCGCTCATGGCGCCGGTCAGCCCCAGCGCAGGAGCGCGGCAACCGGGGCGCCGCCAAGAGCGCCCCGGCGCGCGATGCTGACGTCTGCGCCGGTGCGCGTCGCCGCCGCCACCAGGGCGAGGTCTGCACGCAGGTCCTCCTCAGGCGGCTCGCCGGCCGCACCGAGGTCCAGTCCCGGGTGGGCGGAGGGGCTCAGCGTCAGGTCGGAGGCGGCTACCGGGTCGATCAGCAGGGTCTCCACCTGGCCGCGGACGAAGGCATCGGCGACGTCGCGGACGCCGGTGGCGACGGCTCCCTCACGGCCGAGCCGTTCCTTCAGCTCCTGCGTCACCCTCAGCCGGCGCGCCACCGCCTGCTCGACGAGGGCCTCCCGGACCGCCTGCCACAGGGACTCCTCGCCGCCGTCGTCAGCCCGACCGGCATGCTCGAGGTGGACGACCTCCGCCGGTACGCCGTCGAGAGCGTCGGCGACAGCGCTGCGCGAGTAGGGGTCGCCGCCAAGCAGCACCAGCCGGACACCGGAGCGGGCGTGCCCCTTGATCGCCTCAGCGACGTCCTGCGCGTTGTGCCGCCACACGTTCTCACTGACGTGCTGGTAGCGCAGGGATGACCAGCCTCCGGTCCGCACCTTGTGGACGTGCTCGGTCTCGCCGCCGGCAGTGGTCTCCTCCTCCGGCTCCTTGACGTCGGAGTAGTAGACCCCGACGTCACCGCCCTCGTGGTCGACCAGGGCCAGCACGTAGGCGAAGCGGGCGTCCTGGTGCTCCACCCAGGTGTCGAGGTCGGGCAGCGGGCTCCAGGTGGCCACTGGCGCGTTAACCTGCGCGGGGATCGTCTCGTCGAACACGACGCCGTCGGCGTTGGCCACGACGACCCGGGCCACCGGTGCGGGCTCGGAGACCTGCTCCTCGATCCGGGCCGTGACCGCATCGACGATGCTCTGGTCGGCACCCTGGTCCAACAGTGACTTGCGGACCTCGCGGGCGTGAAGCCGGTGCTCCTCCGCGCCTCTCTCGCTGTTGTGGCTCACGTCCAAGGCGACGCTGGCGAACGGGCCCTTTTGCTCGTACAGATTCGTTAGGTCTGTGGTCCTCATACCGGATCGTAACCCCGAACCCGGGGGGTCTAAACGGGTCGATCGGCAGGCTCTGCCGTGCAAGCGGTCCCGATTCTCCCGAAGCCAACGCGTTCGTAGACACGTGCGACGGCGTCGTCCTGTGCGGACAGAAAGATCGTCTCGACACCTCGCCCAGCGGCGTCCTCGACGAGGGCACTCGTGACCGCGGCACCCACTCCCTGTTTGCGAGCACGCGGGAGGACTGCGATGCCGGCGAGCTCGGTCGTCGTACCTCTGGGGGAGTGCGAACCACCGCCGAGCACGCCGCCTTCGTCGAACGCGCCGACCAGCGCCAACAGCCCGTCGCGGATCAGGTCGGCTTGTCTGCCGGGTTCACGCGGGACGACGTCGTCGGTGCCTGCGAAGCCCGCGCTGACGGCGGCCACGACCGGGCCGATCTCGAGGGAGCCGGGATCGAGGACCATGACCCGAAACGAGCCGGTGCCCGTGGCGTGCCGGTCAGGCACGGACCTCTCGAGCACCAGCAGCGGGCACTGACGTACGACGAGCCCGGCCTCGCGCGCCGCGGGCAGCAGGCTCGGCGTGATCTCGTGCACCCACTCGATGCTCTCCGGGACGCCGAGCTTCCGCTGGCGGGCACGCAGGGCCTCGACGTCCTCGACGCCCACGGGTCGGTCGAGACCGAGCCGCGGCCGTGCGTAGAAGGGCCAGCCCTCGGGATCAGTCTTGACGAACAGGGTGAAGGGGCCGATCTCCTCCGTGGTCGCCATAGGCCTCGGGGCGGCGTCGTAGTAGGTCTCGATCGTGTGCAGCAGCGTCACGGGGGGAGCATCCCACCACCGGGCCAGATCCGTACCGGGTTTGCGTCAGTAGGAGGACAGCTCGGGGACCCGGTCGGTCACCGGCAGCGCCACGCTGAACACCGTCCCGGCGAGATGCTCGGAGGCGACCTTGATCTCGCCGCCGTGGCTCTGCACGATCGACTGGACGATGGACAGACCCAGTCCGGTGCCCTGGATGGCCCGCTCCTGCGCGGTCGTGGAGCGGAAGAACCGGTTGAACAGCTCGCCCTGCTCCTGCGCAGGGATGCCGATCCCGGTGTCCTCGACCTCGACGAACGCCTGTGAGCCGCCGTTGCGCAGCACGCAGCTGACAGCTCCGCCGTCCTCGGTGAACTTCACGGCGTTGCTCATCAGGTTCAGCACCACGCGTTCGAGCTGGCCCGCGTCACCGGTGACCGTCACCGCGTGGTCTGGAATCACGAAGCTGACGTCGAGCCGGCGCCTGGCCAGCAGCGGCTGCAGCGCCTCCCTGGCCCGGTTGACCACGGACCGGAGATCCACCGGCTCCTTCTCCAGAGTGAAGCTGCCGGCCTCGATGCTGGAGAGGGTGAGCAGGTCTTCGATCAGCGCGATGAGGCGTTCCCCGTTGCGTCGTACGGCGTCGAGGAGCCTGTCCTGCTCTGCGCTTACCTCACCGGCCAGGCCGTCCTTGAGCATCTCGGTGTAGCCGACGATGCTTGTGATCGGCGTGCGCAGCTCGTGGCTCACCGAGGAGACGAAGTCGCTCTTGGCCTGGTCGAGCTCACGGAGCCGGGCGACGACCTGACGCTCCTTCTCGATGGTCGCGACCAGCACCTGCTGCCCGCGGCGCTGCTCGGTGACATCCTCGCCGACACCGAGGTAGCCGATCTTGCGGCCGAAGGTGTCGAGCACCGGGGTGATGGTCAGCGAGAGGGTGAAGCGTCGGCCGTCCTTGTGGACGCAGGTCCAGTCGCGCGTCTCCGGGTTGCCGTTGGCGCCGGCGACGAGCACCTCGAACCCGGGTTCCATGCCCAGCTCCGAGGCGCGCGCTGCGAGCTCAGCGGGGTCGATGAGGGCGGTCGGGGTGACTCGGTTCAGGACTTCCTCGGCACTGTGTCCCAACAGTCGCCGGGCCCCGGCGTTGAAGACGGTGATCGTGCCGTCGAGGTCAGTGCCGATCATCACCGTGCCGGTCGCCGCCTCGAGCACGTGGTTGACCAGGTTGCGAGCGGCGCGCTCGGCGGTGACGTCGATGCCGGTCATCACGACGTGGGTGCGCGGGCCGTTGTCCTCGGAGAGGAACGCGTTTGACCACACCACCCGGCGGCGGTCGCCGGCGCTGGTGACCAGGTCGCCCTCGTAGGAAAGCGGGATCCGGCTGCCGGGGTAGCCGCTGAACATCTCCTCGACGGATGCACGGTCGGCCTCGGGGATCAGTGCCTCCCACAGGGACTTGCCGACGACCTCGTCCTCGGCGTACCCGGTGACCCGCTGGGCGGTGGGGTTGATGCCTACGACCATGCCGTCCATGTCGACCACAGCGATGATGCAGTTCGCGGTGTTCAGCACCGCCGACGTGAAGTCCTTCTCCGTGCGCAGCCTCTCGGCGGCGTCGTGCGTCGCGGTCATGTCGATGATCTGGGCCGTGAAGACCGGGTCGGGGCCCTGGTCGGAGAGCGGGGAGAGCGAGACGCCTACTCGGCGTGGCTCGCTCCTGGCCAGCCACAGCTCCTCGCGCCAGCCGTCGATCTCACCCGCGAGCATCTGACGCACCAGCTCGTCCAGGGACGACTTGGTGGCCAGCATCGGCGCGAAGGCCGCGCCTTCGAGGTCATCGACGGTCCCGCCGAGGATGTCGGCGGCGGTCTCGTTGAGCTCGGCGATCTGAAGACCGTCTTCGCCGCGCCTGAGCAGGAGCATGCCGACGAACGACTCGCTGAAGCTCTTGCGGAACAGCTCCTCGTTGGCGGAGAGGCGCTCGAGGACCGTGGCACGCTGGGCGATCGCCACCGCCAGCGGCAGTGCCACGACCGCGGAGACCAGGAGGAACGCCTGGACGAGGAATGCCGTAGCCCCCGGGTCGAGGCGGCCGCTCTCGTTGACCGCGAACGGTCCCCAACCCTGCACCGTCATGAACCCGGTCATCACACCGGTGACCAGCAGCTGTCTGGTCACCGTGCGCACGCCGAGCCGCAGAGCCGCCCACACCAGCAGGGGCATCGGCAGGAAGGCGAGAGCCATGAACTGGAAGGGGCTGAAGACGTAGCCGACCGCGCCGATCAGCAATGTCCACTGCAGAAGGGCCTCGTTGCGCACTCGCGGAACTGTCGACTCCGGAACCCGCATGGCGAGCGGTGCGATCAGCAGGACGGCGGCTCCGTGCGAGGCCATCACGGCGAAGTCGGTCGCGATGAACGGGCCGTCCAGGATGTAGAACACCGTCAGGCCGGCGCCGAGGCCGACGGTGACCGCGCCGAGCAGGGTCGCCACGGCCAGTCGGAAGAAGTCGTCGAGGGTCTGAAGGGTGGCTCGTTCCGAGCGCCGAGTCAGCCAGAACGCGACGAGGTATGCCTCCAGCCCGTTGGAGACCCCGAAGCCCAACGAGGCCAGCTCGGGCCGTCCGGCAGTGAAGTTCGCCAGGCCGCTGGAGACGGCCACCCCCAGAGCCAGGGCAGGGTGCCAGCGTTTCGGCGCCAAGAGCAGCAGCAGCACGGAGAGCCCGGCGGCAGGCCACCACACTGCGGACTTCGCGCCGTCGGGGGCGAAGAAGACCGAGACAACCCCGAAGAGGTAGACGGCGCCCAGGATCGAAACCACATGCAGCATCCGCGGCCGCGCCGCGGCCGATCGGGTGGCCGTGTGGCGGGTCGCTGACACCGGTTGCCGCCGCAGTTCGCGACGGATCCTCCCGCGTCGCTCACGCGGAGCAGACGCGTGCGCAGGCTGGACCATGTGTCCATCTTGATACATCCACGCGGTATTGCGTGGGTTAATCGCGGTTGTCGCTCTTGCGGTGAACGGTGCCCGGCCAGCGGTGGCGCCCGCCAGAACTGCGTCCAGGGGCAGGTGGCACCTTTCGCAAGATGGCAAATCACGTTACCAGTGCGTAACTTGTCCACTACGATCGACGCTCACCTGCCACGCCGACGATCGGACGCACCGCCATGGCGACTTTGGTATCGGAACGGGTCGGTCAGCTCTTCGTCCGCGGCGAGCGCGTCGAGTACACCGAGTACGGCTCAGGGGACCGCTTCGTGGTCCTCGTGCACGCCCAGCTGATGACCCGCCGGATGCACGAGCCGCTCGCCCGGACCATCGCCGGCGAGGGCTTCCACGTGGTCACCGTCGACCTGCTCGGGCACGGCCGCTCAGACCGGCCCACCGACCCGACCCAGTACTCCATGACCGCGTTCGGCGAGCAGGTCCTGGCGCTGCTTGACCATCTCGGTGCGGCCGACGCCGTGATCGGGGGTACGTCGCTCGGCGCCAACGTCTCGCTGGAAGTGGCCGATCTCGCTCCTGAGCGGGTCCGGGGAATGCTGATCGAGATGCCGGTGCTCGACAACGCCGTCGAGGCGGGGATCATCGCCTTCGCGCCGCTCCTCTTCGCCGCGCGTTTCGTCCCGGTCTCGGTCGCGGCGGTCAGCCTGGCCGCGCGGATGGTGCCGCGGGCCGTCGTACCGTTCTGGCCGAGCATCGTGCTGGACACCCTCGACCAGCGGGCCGCAGCGATGGCGGCGCACATCCACGGGATCTTCTTCGGTCGGGTTGCCCCGTCCCGGGCGCGGCGGCGGCTGATCCAGGCGCCGGCGCTGATCGTCGGGCACGCACGCGACCCGATCCACCCCTGGGCCGACGCCGCGATGCTGGCGGGCGAGCTGCCCGATGCACGGTTCGTGAGGGCGCAGAGTGTCCTGGAGTGGCGCTACCGACCGGAGCGACTCAACCAGGAGGCGATCGCCTTCGTCGCCTCGTGCTGGGCGCCGGCGGCGCGGAAGACGTCACGTTCGACGATGCGGTCGACCTGACGACACGGCCGGGGGCAGACCAGCTGCTCTGGTCCGCCGGGGGACAATGGGGCTGTGGGTCTCTACCGTGATGAAGCCGTTGTGCTGCGCACCCAGAAGCTGGGTGAGGCGGACCGGATCATCACGCTGCTGACCCGCCACACCGGCCGGGTCCGGGCCGTCGCCAAGGGGGTACGACGAACCTCCTCCCGTTTCGGATCTCGGCTCGAGCCCTTCACCTACGTCGACCTGCAGCTCGCCGAGGGCCGATCGCTCGACGTGATCACGCAGGCGGAGACGCTGGCGCCGTACGCCTCCAAGATCGGCTCGGACTACGAGCGGTACACCGCAGGGACCGTCATGCTCGAGACCGCCGAACGGCTGGTGGTCGAGGACAAGGAGCCCGCCCTGCAACAGTTCCTGCTGCTGGTGGGTGCGCTGAGAACGATGTCGACGGGGGAGCGGTCACCGAGCCAGGTGCTCGACTCGTTCCTGCTGCGGTCGCTGTCGGTCGCGGGCTACGCCCCGTCGTTCGAGGTCTGTGCCCGCTGCGGCGCGGAGGGTCCGCACCGGTCGTTCAACCCCGCGGCCGGCGGCATGCTGTGCAGCACGTGCCGGCTTCCTGGTTCGGCCAGCCCGGCTCTGGAGACCGTCGCGCTCCTGGGTGCCCTCCTCGCAGGGGACTGGGAGGTGGCCGAGGCGAGTGAGCCCCGGCATCGCAAGGAGGCGACCGGGCTGGTGGCGGCCTACCTCGCCTGGCACCTCGAGCGAGGGCTCAAGTCGCTGTCTCACGTGGAGCGCTGATCAGGAGCGCTCCACCAGCGCGTCCATGGACCCGTTGAACTTCTCGAGCAGCCTGCCCAGTGTCTGCCGCTCGTCGGTTGGCCAGTCGGCCAGCAGCTGGTCGAGACGGCTCCGCCTGTGCCGTCGGGTCCGGGCAAGGACCTCACGCCCTTCGTCTGTCAGGTCCAGGATGGAGGCGCGTCGGTCGGCGGTGTCTCGCGAACGACAGGTCAGGGCGGCCCGGTCGAGGGCCTGCACCTGACGGGTGATCGTGGACGGGTCCAGACCGAAGGTCGTGGCCAGTGCGCCGAGTCGTTGCGGACCCTCGTCGGCCAGGCGACACATGATCCCGTAGGCGGAGCGGTCGAGGTCGAGGTCCCCTGCCGAGGTGGAGAGGTGGATGCGCTGGACGCGGCGCAGCAGCACCGTCATCTGCTGCTCGATCTTCTTGTTCGCACTGTCCATCAGTGGCTGCTTCCAGGTGGTCGCTCGGACATGCTTCAGGAACGCATAGGTTGGTCGCGATCATACGTCCGGTTCAAAGAGAGGGGATTCTCCGTGGCGAGAGCCAGGAAGAGCGAGCCGCGGGGTCCGGTGCGGGCGCCGCACCCGCACCCGTCCGGCGTCCGGCCGCCGACGGTTCCCGCTGAGCTGGTCCCGCGACACGTCGCGATCGTGATGGACGGCAACGGTCGCTGGGCCAAGGAGCGTGGCCTTCCGCGCACCGCCGGGCACGAGCGCGGCGAGCACTCCCTCTTCGACGTCGTCGAGGGGGCGATCGAGATCGGCGTGAAGGCGATCTCGGCGTACGCCTTCTCCACCGAGAACTGGAAGCGCTCGCCGGACGAGGTGCGCTTCCTGATGGGCTTCAACCGGGACGTGATCCGTCGCCGCCGTGACGAGATGCACGAGCTCGGCGTGCGCGTGCGCTGGGCGGGCAGGGAGCCGCGGCTGTGGCGCTCGGTGATCAAGGAGCTGCGCACGGCCGAGGAGCTGACCCGGGACAACGACGTGCTCACGCTGACCATGTG
>JBFIWG010000019.1:0-19824 GCA_041606495.1 Nocardioidaceae bacterium | reverse complement strand
GCTGCTGCTGCGCATCTCCGACCAGGCCCGCCGGCCGCTCCCTGACTACGCCGGGCCCGCGGACGACGACGCCACCCAGGTGGTGAACCTGCGATGAACAAGCCCATCCGGACCATGGCGATCTTCTGCATGGCGTTGTTCCTGGCTCTGCTGGTGAACGCCACCTACCTGCAGTACCTCCGCGCCGACGACCTGAACTCGCGTGACGAGAACAAGCGGGTGCGGGACGCGGAGTTCGCCCGCGAGCGCGGTGCGATCCTGGTCGGCGGGAACTCGATCGCGGAGAGCAGGCCGGTCGACGACCGCTTCGAGTTCCAGCGCACCTACCCGCAGGCCAGGAAGTACGCCCACATCACCGGCTACTACTCCTACACCTACGGCCGCAACGCCGTTGAGCTCACCCAGAACGAGATCCTCTCCGGAAGCGACCCGCGGCTGTTCGTGAACCGGGTGGTGGACCTGTTCGGCAACAGCCAGCCCAAGGGCGGCGACGTCACCCTCACCATCAACCCCAAGGCGCAGACCGCGGCGTACGAAGGGCTCCGGGCTCTGGGCGAGAACGTCAAGGGCAGCGTCGTGGCGCTCGATCCGTCGACCGGGGCGATCTTGTCGATGGTCTCCTCACCGACGTACGACCCGGGCGCGCTGTCCTCGCACAACCTCTCCGCCATCCAGAAGGCGTGGGAGCGGCTGACCGGCGCCCCCGACCGCCCGACGCTGAACCGGGGCATCCAGGACGTCCTCCCACCCGGCTCCACGTTCAAGCTCGTCACCGCCGCGGCCGCACTGTCCAGCGGCCAGTACGACCCGGACTCCCTCGTCCCCGGTCAGGCCCGGCTCGACCTGCCGCAGACCGACACCGATCTGGTCAACGAGAGCGGCGGGGACTGCGGCGGGGACAAGGTCACCCTGACCCAGGCGCTGATGGTCTCCTGCAACGTCTCCTTCGGCTTCCTCGGGCTCACCCTCGGCGCGGACGCGCTTCAGGAGCAGGCCGAGAAGTTCGGCTTCGGCGAGCGCTACCTCGACGACCTCAACGGCCAGGTGGCGAGCCGGTTCCCCTCGAACCCCGACGACCCGCAGACCGCCCTGTCGGCGATCGGCCAGTTCGACGTGGCCGCCACCCCGCTGCAGATGGCCATGGTCACGGCCGGCATCGCCAACGGTGGCACCGTGATGAAGCCGTACCTCGTCGACGAGGTCCGCTCCCCCGACCTCGACGTGCTCGAGAAGACCAACCCCGAGCCCTTCCGCAGCGCAGTCAGCTCGACCGTGGCCCGCGACCTGACCCAGATGATGGTGGAGGTGGTGGACCAGGGCACCGGCGCCACCGCGCAGATCCCGAACATCAAGGTCGCCGGCAAGACCGGTACGGCGCAGAGCGCACCCGACCGCCCGCCGTACGCCTGGTTCGTCTCGTTCGCACCCGCCGACGACCCCAAGGTGGCGGTCGCGGTCCTGGTCGAGGACGCGGGGGTCGAGCGTGACGCGATCTCGGGCTCCGGCCTGGCCGCGCCCATCGCCAAGCGGGTGATGGAGGCGGTGATCAACCCATGACGGGGGGAGACGGGTCCCGCTACCAGCTCGACAGCCGGATCGCGACCGGCGGCATGGGCGAGGTGTGGCGATCCACCGACACCCTGCTCGACCGTGAGGTCGCGGTGAAGCTGCTCAAGCGCGAGTACGCCGACGACCCCTCGTTCCGCGCCCGTTTCGAGGCCGAGGCCCGTCACGCGGCCGCGCTGCACCACCCCAACGTGGCCTCGGTGTTCGACTTCGGCGAGCTCCCCGCCGACGACGGGTCCGAGAGCACCCGGCCCTACCTCGTGATGGAGCTGGTGCCGGGGCAGCCGCTGTCGACGTTGCTGCGCTCCGGCCCGGACGGCGTCCCCATGCCGCCGGAGACCGCCGCCAACCTGATCGCCCAGGCGGCGGACGCGATCGCGGCCGCCCACGCGCTCGGCATCGTGCACCGTGACGTCAAGCCGGCCAACCTCCTGGTGACTCCCAGCGGCACCGTCAAGATCACCGACTTCGGCATCGCCCGTGCGGCCGACGCGGTTCCGCTGACCCAGACCGGCCAGGTGGTCGGCACACCCCACTACATCTCTCCCGAGCAGGCCGAAGGGAAGCCGGCCACCGCCGCCAGCGACGTCTACGCACTCGGGGTGGTCCTGTACGAGTGCCTTGCCGGGCAGCGACCGTTCAACCGGGACACCCCGATCTCGGTCGCTCTCGCGCACATCCAGGAGCCGGTGCCGCCGCTGCCCGCGAACACCCCCGAGCGGATCCGAGCCGTCGTCGAGCGTGCCCTGGCCAAGGACCCTGCGGACCGCTTCGCCTCGGCGGCGGACATGGCTCTGGCGCTGCGTGGCGGCGCTGTCGCGGGGATGGCGGCCGGTGAGCCGGCCCCGACTGCGGTGATCGCTCCCGCCATGGGTGCGACCCAGACACTGACTCCCCCACCGGTCCCCGGCAGGCGACGCTCGGCGCTTCCCGCCTGGTGGCCCTGGGCGGCGGCCGCCGCGGCGGTGCTGCTGGTGATCGGCACCACCGCGGCCTTCAGCAACACCGGCACTGCCGGTGACGCAGCCAACACCGCGAAGGGCAACCCCGCGGCCGAGCCCCGCGTCGAACAGACGGTGCCTCAGGAGACCGAGGAGCCGGACTCACGCGTGCGCGTCCGCGAGGCGACCTACCTCGGCATGGATCACAAGGACGCGAAGAAGCAGCTCGAGTCCCTCGGCTTCGAGGTCGAGGAGGAGAAGCAGCCGGCGCCCTCCTATGACTACGAGAAGGACACCGTCGCAGCGGTGCGTCCGAACGGCATGGTCGAACCAGGCACGGTGATCACCCTGGCTGTGTGGGAGGAGTACGAGGAACCCGAGTACGACGAGGACGACGAGAACGACGACGGACCGGGCAAGTCGGACAAGAAACCGGGCAAGGCGAAGGGCAACGACAAGGATGACTAACGGGCAGGATCCCCACCGGATCGGCGGCCGCTACGAGCTTGGCGAGATGCTGGGCCGCGGCGGCATGGCCGAGGTCCGCAAGGGCAGCGACGTCCGTCTCGGTCGGATCGTCGCAGTCAAGCGCCTGCGCACCGACCTTGCCAGCGACCCCACCTTCCAGGCCCGGTTCCGGCGTGAGGCTCAGTCCTCGGCGTCGCTGAACCATCCGTCGATCGTGGCGGTCTACGACACGGGCGAGGAGATGTCGACCGACGGGACCGAGGTCCCCCAGCCGTACATCGTCATGGAGTACGTCGCCGGGCGCACCCTCCGCGAGATCCTCCGCGAGGGCCGAAAGATTCTGCCCGAGCGCGCCCTCGAGATCACCTCGGGCGTCCTCTCGGCGCTCGACTACAGCCACCGCGCCGGCATCATCCACCGCGACATCAAGCCCGCCAACGTGATGCTGACCCCGTCCGGCGACGTCAAGGTGATGGACTTCGGCATCGCCCGCGCCGTCGCCGACGCGTCATCGGTGATGACCCAGACGGCCGCAGTCGTCGGCACCGCGCAGTACCTCTCCCCCGAGCAGGCCCGCGGCGAGACCGTGGACTCGCGCAGCGACGTGTACTCCACCGGCTGCCTCCTCTACGAGCTGCTGACCGGGCGGCCCCCGTTCGTCGGAGAGAGCCCCGTCTCCGTCGCGTACCAGCACGTGCGCGAGCAGGCCGCGCCCCCCTCGACCCTCGACCCGGACCTTCCGGCCGAGGTCGACGCGATCGTGATGAAGTCGCTGGCCAAGCGCGTCGAGGACCGCTACCAGAGCGCGGCGTCGATGCGCGCCGACATCGAGCGCTACCTCGCCGGCAAGCCGGTCGTGGCGCCCGTCGTACCCGTGGACGACGCGACGTCGTTCCTGCCGGCCGACAAGCCCACCGAGTCCACGTCGATCTTCCAGGGCGCCGTCGCCGACGACGAGCCGGAGAAGAAGAAGCGCTGGCCGCTTGCTGTCCTGGGCATCGCGATCCTTGCGCTGATGGTCGCGGCGGCGCTCGTGGGCCCCATGCTGTTCAATTCCGGGCCGGACGAGCGTTCCATCCCCAACCTGCTCAACATGACGCAGGCCCAGGCAGAGCGCGCCCTCGAGGACAAGGGCCTGGCTCTCGGTGAGGTGACGCAGGAGGCGTCGGAGGACGTGCCCAAGGGTCGGATCATCTCCCAGGATCCGGGACCCGGTGACTTCCTCGAACCAGGTGGCGAGGTGGACGTGCTGGTCTCGACGGGCAAGCCCGAGGTGGTGATGCCCGATGTGCTCGGTGACGACAAGGACAGCGCCAAGGAAGAGCTCGAGGCGCTCGACCTGCGGGTGCGGCTGGTCGAACGCGAGTCCGACGAGGACGCCGGTGTGGTGATCGACAGCGATCCGCGGCCCGCGACGAACGTCTCCGTGGGCACTCGCGTCACGCTGTTCTACTCCGACGGTCCCGAGGAAGTGCCGAGCGTGGTCGGCATGCAGCAGGACCGGGCCACCAACGTGCTCGAGAAGGCCGGCTTCAACGTGAACGTCGTACTCGATCCGGACACCCGCGCCGAGAAAGGCACGGTTCTCGAGCAGAGCCCCGAGGCGTTCAGCGAGCAGCCGGACGGTACGACGGTGACGATCACGGTCTCGGACTACGAGGAGCCCACCCCCACCGAGGAGCCCACGCCGACAGAGGAGCCGACCGGCGACGTCACCTCCGGCCTGCAGCCCAGCCCTAGCGCCAGCTCGCCGACCTCCGGCTAGACCCGGTCAGACCTCGTCGTCGGTGGGGCCGTCGGCCTTGCCTGCCGGTCGGGCGTACTCCAGCTCCAGCGACCCCTCGTAGCCGGGGAGCAGGACGTCGGAGTGGGGCTCGACCGACCAGCCGAGACGGTACCTCTGCACGTACTGGAGGTAGATCTCGATGTACGGGCTCTCGTTGACCTTCTCCAGCATCGCGGCCGGATCGCCGACTGCGGTGATGACGTACGGCGGTGAGTACGGGATGCCATGCAGGACGACGGTGTTCCCGACGCACTTGATGCCGGTCGTGGAGATCACCCGCTGCCCCTGAATCGTCATCGCCTCGGCACCGCCTGCCCACATCGCGTTGGCGACCGCCTGGATGTCTTGCTGGTGCACGACCAGGGACCCGAGATCGTCGGGCGTGACCACCGCGAGCTCCTCGTCGGGCGCGTCATCGAGGGTGATCGTGAGACCAGGGCCGCGTACCGCTTCCAGGCCGGCCGGCGACCGCAGCTCGCTGACGGCCCTCTGGGCACGGTCGACGTCGGTGTCGCTGAGCGCAGTGGAGAGCCGGTCGACCTCGGCCTGCAGCGAGTTCACCTCGGCGCGGAGCTTGTCGGCCTCCTCCTTCTGCTGACGGACCACGCTGCCGAGGTCGCCGTACCGCCCTGCACGAAGGTCGGTGCCGTCGGAGGAGATCGCGCTGGTGACGAAGAGAGCGCCTGCCATGAGGAAGACGGCGGGCACGAGGAGACGCCAGAGGAGAGACTGCCTGCGGTAGGTCTTCGACCGGATCCGCTGTGCCCGGGAGATCCGCTTGCGCCAGGCCTCGCGACGGGGCAGAGGCACACGTCGCGTCTTGTGCGACTGTGTCATCGCGGGTCGGCCATGGTTGATGCGCTTTCCTGGGGGAGACTGTCCCGGACTAGGCTA
Source organism: Nocardioidaceae bacterium (assembly GCA_041606495.1). GTDB lineage: Bacteria > Actinomycetota > Actinomycetes > Propionibacteriales > Nocardioidaceae > Nocardioides_C. The sequence continues at coordinate 14,169 of JBFIWG010000019.1, read as the reverse complement.
GCCGACGACCACAGATCGTCCGTATCGAGGAGTTTTCAGGTGTCCGAACCGAGCCGCAACCCGGCACGCCCCCGCGGATCCGCGTCGAAGGGCCTGTCGTCCCGTGACCGGGGCCCGGTCACCTCGATTCCGCGCACCGCGGCGGCGGCAGTGGCCGCACTCGCCGGAATCGTGTGGATGGCCGTCTACATCAACGTCGCTCAGGACGGCGAGAAGCTCCTGTGGATGGGCGAGCTGGCCCGCTGGAACTTCCTGATCGGCTTCGGACTGATCTTCCTGGGCATCATGATCGCCGCCAACCCAGGGACGCCGCTCGGCCGCGGCCGCGGCATCGTCGTCGGGATGCTCGGCTGCTTCCTGATCGGGCTGGTCTGGATCGTCACCTACTACATGGCAGGCGGCTCGGACGTTATCCCGGTGGTGCGCAACCTCGACCAGTACAACCTGGTGGTGGGCATCGGCTTCATGGCGGTGGGCTTCGTCTACGCCACCCGCTGGGAGTAGCCCCAAGAAACGACAGCGGCCCCCGACCTGTTTTCCACAGGTTGGGGGCCGCTTTTTTCACGCGTGCAGCACGGAATCACAGCCGTGTAGTTTCATCCACAGTACTTATCCCCAGTGTGGACAACTGTGAGGTGCGCCGCGGGCGACGTGTGCACACCTGTTACCCACAGCTGGGGAAAGGCATGCCGGTGGCAAGGCAAAGAGGCTGGGAGAGCCGCCGGCTCAAGCGAGCACGAGCGTGCGCGCAACCACGGCCACGACGACGACTGCGCCGACCAGCCCGAGAGCAGCGGTCTGCCACAGGGTGCGACGCGAGCGCGGGGCATAGGCGAGGGCCAGGGCGATCAGCACGCCGCCGACCAGCCCGCCGAGGTGTCCCTGCCAGGAGATGAAGCCGCGTCCGAACACGGTGATCACCACGTTCAGACCGAGCCACATCAGAATCTGGCTGTAGTCGGCGCGGGCCTTGATGGCGATCACCAGCAGGGCGCCCATCAGCCCGAAGATAGCTCCCGACGCACCGACGGTCGAGCTGTGCGATGCGGAGAGCCAGTAGACGAAGGCGCTGCCCATAAGCCCGGACAGGAGGTACAGCGCGAGGAAGCGAGCGCGTCCGATCACCAGCTCCAGCTGCGGGCCGAGGATCCACAGCACCAGCATGTTGAAGCCGATGTGCAGCAGGTCCACATGCGTGAACATCGACGTGACCAGCTGCCAGTAGGCGCCATCGGCGACGCCGTCGACCTGCAACAGCGTTCCGTCTTGAAGTCGGAAGAGCGCTCCGTCGGGCAGCAAGGCAAGGTTGTCCACCCACTCGCTGGCCCGCCCACCGGTGGCGGTGATGAGCAACCAGACCGCGACGTTGATCGCGATCAGGATCTGCGAGGTCAGGGCAGGGTTGGCGGAGCGCACACCGCCGTACGGCGTACGCCCCGACCTCGTCGACTTAGCACCCTCGCTGACGCACGTCGGGCACTGGAACCCGACCGCGGCCTGACGCATGCAGTCAGGGCAGATCGGCCGCCCGCAACGCTGGCAGCTGATGTGCGTCTCGCGGTCCTTGTGCCGGTAGCAGAAGGGTGCCTCAGTGCCCTCGGTGCTCAGCGCCGCTCCACCTCGAGGGTCTCGATGATGACCGGCTCCACCGGACGGTCGCCGCCGGCGGTGCGCGTGGTCGCGATCGCGTCGACGACCTGCTGGCTGGCGGCGTCCTCGACCTCACCGAAGATGGTGTGGCGGTTGTTCAACCACGGGGTCTCGCCCACCGTGATGAAGAACTGGGAGCCGTTGGTGCCCGGTCCGGCGTTCGCCATGGCCAGCAGGTACGGCTTGTTGAAGGTGAGCTCGGGGTGGAACTCGTCCTTGAAGGTGTAGCCGGGACCGCCGGTGCCGGTGCCGAGCGGGCAACCACCCTGGATCATGAAGCCCTCGATGACGCGGTGGAAACCGAGCCCGTCGTAGAAGCGGCCGGTCGTGCTCTCGCCGGTCTTGGGATCCTGGTACTCCTTGGTCCCTTCCGCGAGGCCGACGAAGTTCTCCACCGTCTTCGGCGCGTGGTTGGGGAAGAGGTGTACGACGATGTCGCCGCGGTTGGTCTTCAGGGTTGCCCAGAGGTCGTCGCCGGCCATGGCGTTGCCTTTCGTTGATGTTCAGACGTCGACCCCGATCTTCCCACGCTGTCCAAGGCGGGTGCTGTCAGGGTTTGCGTAGGATCGCGATGCAGGCATGATCGGGCATGTAGCGGGCACGGAGCTCCCTGGAGACAACGAAGAGAGGACACCTCGACGATGCTGAAGTCGAAGTCGAAGTCGCAGAAGATGCGCGGTCACGCGAACGGGGTGGCCGAGAAGCTCGCGCCCCACGTCGAGTCCGCTCGCAGCAAGGCCGCGCCAATGATCGCGGAGGCCCGCGAGAAGGCCGCCCCCAAGATCGCCGAAGCACGCGAGAAGGCGGCGCCGATGATCGCGGAGGCCCGGGAAAAGGCCGCCCCCAAGATCGCGGAGGCTCGCGAGAAGGCGGCCCCGGCGATCGACACCGCGCGGACGCGCTTCACCACCGAGGTCGTGCCGGCGGTGACCGCAGCCGTCGCGGCGGCCAGCGAGGCCACCGAGGAGGCCCGCGGAGAGGCCAAGAAGCGCGGCCTGGCCGCCGCCGCAGCGCTGAAGGGTGAGGTCGAGGCTCCCAAGAAGAAGCGCCGGGGCCGCAAGTTCCTGGTGCTGCTCGGCCTGGCCGGTGTTGCTGCCGCCGTGGCCAAGAAGATGTCGGACCGTCAGGCCAGCACGGCCTGGCAGTCGTCGTACACCCCGACCCCTGCCGCAGCTCCGACCCCGGCCTCTACCCCGGTGGACGAGACGCCGACCGCCACCGCCGCTGCGGCGGCCGCTGCCGCGCGGGCCGACGACGAGGCCGCTGCCGCCCCGGACGAGGCGGTTGCCGACGCCGCGGAGGCCCCGCACTCGGCCACCACGCCGGACAACCCCGCCGAGGAGATCAAGCTCGACGACAAGGAGTGAGCCGCTAGGCGGTTCGGACCCTCCGCGGAGGGAGATCAACCGGACGGTTCGCGTCGACCCATCGATCGATGTCCTCCCACCGGGAGAACAGCCAGTCGATGCGGTCGTCGCGTCCGTCCGGTATCTCGTTTCTGGGCACCCGCCACCAGCGCATGATGATCTGCTTGTCCATCGGTAGCTCGCGCCATAGGTCGCCGACGGTCAGCAGGTGGTCGAGACCGGTGTGCGCCACGAGGACCACGTCGGCCTCCGGAGCGGCGTCCAGGGCTGCGATGAACCCTCCGGGCCGCGGCGCCAGTACGTTCTGCATCTGCTCGGCGCGCCGGGCCATTCCCTCCAGTCCGAGCTTGCGCAGCTTGGCGATCGCCCTCTCACGGCGGGCCGGCGTGAAGTTCCCGCCCTCGGGGAAGATCACGAACGCGTCGTTGTGGTCCAGGTTCCTCGCGAGCTCGGCGATCTCCTGCTCGACGGTGTCCTCGCCGTCCTTGGTCGGCTTGTGCGAGATGAACCTGCTGGGAATCCGGTTCAGCAGCACACCGATCGCAGGGTCCCACGCCATTGAGTCCTTCAGCACCACGCGCGGCTCGCGGCGGTACCAGTGCATCAGCGCGTACATGACGGTGAACGAGTCACCGGGGCCGGCGTGACGGGCGCACACCAGCAACGGGTGGCCCGGATGCGCGTCCGGTGCCGGACCCTCGGTGAGGATCTTCAGACGGAGCACCCGGCGGGCCTCGCGGAAGAAGATGACCAGGTAGGTCAGGACGATTCGGTAGTGGATGCGCTCGAAGAACGGGCGGCGGATGAAGTAGCCGAACCCCGACGCGATCCACAGGCCGAACAGCTCGACCAGGATGATGCTCTCCAGGATCAGGTGCAGGAGCACCAGCCAGAGCAGGCGCAGCGGCCGGAGCCGGCCGGACACGATCGGGGAGAGCAGCGCCGCGACCAGCAGCCACACCGGGATCGTGGTCAGCAGGAAGAGCGTGAACAGGATGACGGCGGGCGCGACCACCACGCGCTGCAGCAGGATGGTCACGGCTGGTGCTCCTCCAGGTACCGCTGGGTCGCCACGTAGGCGGCATCGATCCGACGGAGCACCGCGCGGAAGTCGCGATAGGCCAGCAGGGAGTCGTCCTTCCGGGAACCCCCTCCAGTCGGCAGCACATGCGCGCTCACGTGGCCGGGGAGCGCCGCCATCTCGCGGATGAACCGGTGCCGTCGTGCGATCTCGAAGGAGACCCGGGCGACCTCCCACGGCTTGCTCGGCGGCTTCAACGGACGGTCCACCCGACCGACCTGGAGCACGAAGACCCGCTCGGCGCCGCACTCAACGGCTCGCCCGACCGGGATGGAGTTCACGATCCCACCGTCAAGGAAGTGCTCGCCCCCCACGCGCGCGGGGCGCAGCAGGCCGGGCACCGCTGCGGAGGCGACCACGGCGTCCACCACCCGGCCCTCGGTGAACCAGTGCTCCGCGGCCCGCTCGATGCTGGCCGCGCAGCACTGGAACGGGATCTTGAGCTCGGCGAACGTAGTCTCGCCGAGCTCAGCCTCGAGGCGGCGGCGCAGCGGTCGGGCCGAGTGCAGGTGCGTCCCGGTGCGCACGGCCCGGGTCATCTGGCGTACGGCGGAGTCGCCGTAGACGTCCTTGCCGCCCGCGGCGCTCTCCCACAGGCCGATCAACCGATCGATCACGCCGGGGGAGGGGTCGGCCGCGACCAGGGCTCCGTTGAGTGCACCCACGGACGTGCCGAGGATGAGGTCCGGCTCGATGTCGGCCTCGAACAGGGCCTGGAGCATGCCGACCTCGACCGCTCCGAGCACGCCACCACCCCCGAGGACGAAGGCGGTGGTCGGTGCGGTCATACCGGCGCGGCCTCCCGGGCGATCCGGTCCTGGACATCCTTGGTGGCCCGGTGCTCGGCCCAGAAGGAGAGGATCGGGACGGTGCCGCTGACCAGGGTGACGAGGGTGAACCTCAGGTCCCAGCCTGCCCTGCGCGACAGGACGAACGCCGCGATCAGGAAGATCATGTAGAGCCAGCCGTGCGCCACGCCGAGGTACTCAGAGATGTCCGCGCCGAGCTGCTCGGCGGTGCCGCCCTTGGGGAACAGGTTCTCGTTGAGCAGATGGCCGTAGTGCAGGGGGAGCCCGATGAGGCACAGGATGATGAGCAGGACCCCGACGATGGAGGCCATGACGCGGTACGGCGTGAGTGCGGCTTTCACGTGCTCGACGGTACCTCAGCGGCCGATCCGCGCTGGTCGTCGACCTCGTCCTGAGGGGCTGGTGCTCAGCTGATCGTCAACGTGTCTTCGACCTTGATGAGGCGTGCCAACTTGCGGATCATCGGGCTGGCGCCGTACGTCGCCACCGAGCCACCTTCGTGACGGACCTCTTCAGCGAACGCGACCAGCAGTTCCACGCCTCCCAGGTCGCAGAACTGCAGGCCCGACAGCAGCAGGTGCACCCGGTCCGCGGCACGAAGCTCCGCCTGGCTCAGCGCGATGCGCAGCTGTTCATGAGTGCCGAGGTCGAGCTCTCCTCGGATGTCGACGCAGATCTGGTTGCCTGACCTGGTGGTGACGATCTCGAAGGCAGGCCGACGGCCACTGGCCATGCCCGATCGCGAGAAGTTCCGAGGCATCTCGTGCTTGGGTACACCGCCCGGCCAGACGGGGGATGCAGGCCGGGCGGTGTGTTCTCTAGTCTGCCCCGGCGGAGCGGCGAGGCGCCCGGTGCACATGCGCGGACTCGCCTAGTGCATTGGCACCAGCCAGGTGCGCGACGGGCAGCCAGACCCTCACCTCTGTCCCGTCCCCGTGGTCTTCGGAGATCGAGCATCGACCCCCAGCCAGCATCGCGCGGTCCTGCATGCTGGAGACTCCACGGTGACCCGGCGACGGCTCGGCCGGCAGCGTCTCGATGCCCACGCCGTCATCCTCGACGACGACCTCGATACCACCGTCGCGATCGGTGACGGTCACGGTGACGTGCTCCGCGCGGGCGTGCTTCCGAGCGTTGTGGAGCGCTTCCTTGGCGATGCGGTAGGCAATGGCTCTGGTCGCGTTCGGAGCGGCCGGCTCGTTTTCACCGTGGACGGACCACTGAACCCCGGCGCCGTCGAAGATCTCCTCTGCGGCTCGGGTCAGGGCCGTCGCCAGGCCCTGTCCCAGGTTCGGCGGCTCGAGGTCGAAGAGCAGGGTGCGGAGACGTTCCGTGGCTCCCGCCACGGAGGCCTGCAGGTCGTCCAGACCCTCGACCAGCTCTGGAGCGCGTTCCTCGATCTGGTGTCGCAGCAGACCCAGGCGCAGCTCCAGTGCCGAGCAGGCCTGCACCGGGTCGTCGTGCACGTCGGCCGCGATGCGAGTGCGTTCCTCCTCCTGGGCGTCGACCAGCCTGGTCAGCAGTGCCTCCCGCTGCCCGGCCAGGTCGAGAAGTGCCTGTTCGGCTGCGAGCCGTTCGCTGATGTCGCGCTGCACGGTGGCGAGAGCGAACGGCTCCCCGCTCTCGACGTCGCGCATCAGGAAGCTGGCGATGACGACGGGGATGGGCGGTCCACCGGCGTGGTGGCGCAGCGTCGACTCACCTTCCCAGTGCCCGTTGGCGATGACCGCGGGCTGTTCTCGCTGCACCGACTGCTCCAGGCCCTCCGGCGTGAGGTAGTCCGCGATGGTCGTCCGACTCACGTCGGCGTCGAGAGGCATGCCGACCAGCTCGCGGCCGGCCGGGTTGACGTACTCCACGCGGCCGTCGAGCGAGGCGATCGCGACGAAGTCGGGGGAGGCCTCGACCAGCGCCTTGAACCGCTTCAGGTCAGCGTTGGCAGCACGCAGGGCAGCCTCCGTCTGACGCAGGTCGGTGACGTCCTGGGCTATCCAGGCCGTGCCCAGACCCGAGCCCGTCTCGGGGTGGTGGAGCGAGAACGTCTCGAGGTGTCCGACCCGGGCCTGGCCGGCGAAGGTGGCCGTGAGATCGCCGGACCAGCGCCGCCTCGCCTCCACGGCATCCCGGATCTCGGTCGCCACCGCCTCGCCTGCCTGGGAGGTGACCGCTCGCCAGACGTCCCCGCCGGCCAGGTCGACCCCCAGCGCGTGGACGCTCGGGTTCACATAGGTGAACCTGCCGTGGATGTCGGCGGTTGCGATCAGGTTGTCGGAGGCTTCGGCCAGGGCGTGGAACTTCACCAGCTCTTCGTGCGCGTTGCGATGGGCCTCCAGCAGAAGTGCGTTGTCCAGGGCCAGCGCGCACCGGTCCGCCAGGTCCACCACGACGTCTACATCCCAGTCGGTGAACCTGTCGCGCTCGCCCCTGGTCACCTCGAGCAGACCCACGAGGTTCCCCCGGGAACGGAGCGGCACCCGCACGACGGAGCGAAGGTCGAGCGCCTGTACCGCCGGCATCCTCTCGACGGCGGAGGCCTCGAGGATGTCCCGGTCGTCCTGCCCGTCCGCTACACCCCACGCAGCCCTCGTCGTGAGCCGCTCGCCATCCGCCGTACGCACCCACACGATGCCGCGGTCAGCGACCGCCTCCGTGACTGACCTGATCATGACCCTGGTGAGGGCCTCGAGGTCGAGAACCTCTCGCGTGAGCTGTTGTGTGAGTTCGGCGAGCAGGCCGGCGCGCAGCTGTGCCCGTTCGGACTCACGCTCCACCCGTCGCTGCGCGGTGACGTCTGTGGTCACCCCGAAGGCGCCCGCGACCCTGCCCTGGTCGTCGTGGACCGGTTGGTAGAAGACAGACAGGGTGCGACCCCCGAACTCGCGCTCCACGGTGAAGGTCTCACCGTCCAGCACCCGACGCAGGCTCGCCAGCGCGGGCAGGTCGTCACGGTAGACGGTGAACAGGTTCTGGCCCTCGAGCTGGTGAGGTCGAACGCCGAGATCCTGCAGACCAGGACCGATCGAGAGAGTGCAACTCCCGTCCGCATCCATTCCGAAGATGACCTGGGGGCCTATTCTCGGACCGTTCTCCGTCTCATGCACGCTACTCCGCCTCACGCCGATCAGGGCTCAGGATTCCTCAAGCACCCTGGTCATCGTAGGCAGGTCACCAGACGGCGTCATCTGTCCAAAGATTTCGAGACGCGGAGAGCACCCGAAGGTCCGATGCTCGGATAGTGTGCTGAGGGTGCACGACACGATCCGGACGGGGAGGTTTCGTGATGAGCACTGATGGAGCGGTCGAGTCCGACCAACGACACGGGCAGAAGATTCGTGTCCTCATCGTCGACGACCACCAGGTCCTGGCAACCAGCCTCGCCAGGGTCCTCGATGACGAGCCCGACATCGTGTCGGTGGGCGTCGCCCACAGCCTGGAACAGGCTCGCGCACGGGTGACCAGCGCCGCTCCGGACGTCATACTGCTCGATCGCCGCCTGCCGGACGGGGACGGCGTGATCGCGATCCCGGAGCTCCGTGCGCTTCGCCCGAGCATGAACGTCGTCGTGCTGACCGCTTCCGGCGCGGAGGACATCCTGGTGGAGGCCATCGGGGTCGGCGCTGCGGGCTTCGTCTCGAAGACGCGAGGGATCGGGGACGTCACCGCCGCCGTACGCGCCGCGGCCGAGGGTGAGTCGATGATCTCACCGGAGATGCTGACGCGACTGCTCTCGAAGCTGAGCCGGACACCAGGGGCGGCAGCGAGCCTGACCCGTCGCGAGCAGGAAGTGCTGACCCTGCTGGCCCGGGGACTTCCCAATACGGCGATCGCGGAGGAGCTGACGGTCAGCGTGAACACCGTCCGCAACCACATCGCCAACCTGTCAGCCAAGCTCGGCGCCCACAGCAAGCTCGAGGCCTTGTCGATCGCGATCCGTCAGGGCCTGATCTCCGGTTCGTGAACCTCAGCGATCGAGCCACGGTCTCGTTCGACCTCGTCGGAGACCCACCGCCACCAGACGAACAGCGCGAACGCCCCGAAGACCCACCACTCCACGGCGTAGAGCAGGTTCCTGAGCGCGGTGAAGGTCTCCGGCTCGGGGAGTGAGTCGGGGGTGACGGGCTCGAGGCCGGTCGTGGCGTCCCGGGCGATCACGTAGCCGCCGTAGATGTCCTGGTCCACGCGCTGGATCGCGTCCGCGACGCGCAGCTCCTGCAGCACGTCGTCGGTGGGGTCGGGGTCGGGCCTTCCAGAACCTTCGGGAGGCTGCAGCCACCCGGAGATCTCGACCTGCCCGGTCGGCGGCGGGGGAGCGTCGGCGACCTGGGGTGTCCATCCTCGTACGACTAGCATCGCGGGTGCCCCGTCGCACTCCGTCTGGCACACCGCGACCGGGGTGACCGCCCAGAACCCGTCTCGCCCGCCCAGATCACGGTCGGCGACGAAGAAGGTCGACTCCGGCACCCACTCACCGGGGAACTCCACCGGCTGCCCGATCGCGGTCGCGGGGTAGGGGTCGTCGGCGGACATCACCTGGTCAAGGGGGAGCGGCTCGGCCTTGGCGAGGTCGCTGGCCGCCGTGTCGCGACGGGTCTGCCACGCGTCGTACTGCCAGAGCCCGAGCAGAGCCGCCGCCGTGACAGCGACGATCGCCAACAGGTGCAGCGCGACCATGCGGGGCGAGGTCAGGACGCGGAACACGCGGTTCAGCCTACGGTTCACCGTGAAGTGACCCGATCGCGGTGCCCATCGGGATCGTCGCCCCCCTCACCGCCTTGGCCGCCTGCAACGCGACCTCCACCGGTCCGGGCACGGGGCCGCTGCGCGATACTGCCCAGCGTGAGCGACACCGAATCCGTCATCGAGAGCGTCCGTGCGGGCTTCGCGCAGACGCCGCACCCCGGGGACGCGTTCCTGCAGGGCAGCTTCGAGGGGACCGAGCCCGTCGAGATCGTCCAGGCATTCTCGGGCGTGGCCGCCTGGTCGGACATCGAGTCGAGCACTCTGGACGCCCAGTACACGGCGCTGGGCTTCCTGTCCGAGGGCGGTCTCCGCTTCTTCCTGCCCGCCTACCTGGTCGCAGACCTACAGGACAGGCTTCAGACGGCTGATCCGGTCTTCGAGCTGACCAACGGCTTCTTCGACACGGTCGTGAGCGTGCCCACGCCCTCGGGCACCCACCAGAGGCGGGTCGGGGGCTCCACGTTCGTGAACCCCCGCCGCTACGGCGCGATGACCTGGAACGACTACGCCCGCTCCCGGCTGTCGGTGTTCGCCCGTGAGGAGGCGACCTCGATCGTGCGGTACCTGGAGCACCGGCGAGACACCGACGACATCGCTGCGCCCGCGATCCAGGAAGCGCTCGACGCGTTCTGGCTGGTGCGGGCCGCGAACGCGCCCACGCAGCAGGACCTGGTCCGACACGTCGAGGCCGACGAGGCCTTCCTCCGCGACATGCGTTGAGTCCAGTGCGCCGAGCATCGCATGATGTGGGCAGCAGGGAGGTGCGAGCTGTGGCCGAAGTCGATCGGCGGCAACCAGACGTGTCGTCCGGCGTTCGGGCGCTCGGCGCTCTGGTGGGTACGTGGCGAGGCCACGGGGCCGGTGACTACCCGACCATGGAGCCCTTCGACTACGAGGAGGAGATCGTCTTCTCGTGGCTGACCGAACGGTCGGTGCGCTACTTGCAGCGCGCATGGTCGCCGGCAGGCGGGGAGACGCTGCACAGCGAGAACGGCATCTGGCGGGCTGCTCACGACGGTCGGCTCGAGGTCACGATCGCGCTGCCGGGCGTCGCAGAGGTGTCCGAGGGGACCCTTGTCGAAGGGTCGATCCGGCTGCAGTCGACGTCGATCAGTCGGGCTGCCGGCGGCGCGGGGCTTGCGGCTGCCGTGCGGCGCTACGACGTCGACGGCCACACGCTCAGCTACGACATCCACATGGGGACGGTCGACGTGAGCACTCAAGCCACACATCCGGGCGACGCTCAGTCGCTCCGGATGACGTCGACTCCAGTCCGGGGCCTCAGCCAGACACCAAGACGGCCCCATCGAGCCATGGCTCGGATGACACCCCGCGACTAGCGTCGAGAGCGGATCGTCTATCGATGGGAGCCCTCATGGCTTACGGCATCATTCACCATTTCCCCGGTGGCACGAAGGAGCAGTACGACGCCAGCCTCGCCGCCGTACACCCCAGCGCTGATCAGCTGCCCCACGGACAGATCTTCCACGCGGCCGGGGCATCACCCGGCGGCTGGACGATCATGGCCGTCCACGAGTCGAAGGAGAGCTGGGAGACGTTCCGCGACGAGATCCTCATGCCCCGGCTGCAGGCGGGGATCGACGGCGGATTCGCCTCACCGCCGGAGGAGACGGCGATCGACCTGTACAAGGTCCTGCCCTAGGACATCGAACGGCGGTACTGGGTGGAGCCAAGGGGACTCGAACCCCTAACCCCCTGCTTGCAAAGCAGGTGCGCTACCAATTGCGCCATGGCCCCCGGAGGCCACACGCAGGGGTGCGGCCGGGTCGTGCTCAGGCCTTGTCGACGTTGTCGGTCGCCTCGGCCCAGAGCGCCTGCTCCTGCTGGCCGGCCTTGAACTTCTTGCTCGCGAACACGGCACCGGCGGCAGCCAGCGCGACGAGGATCAGCTTCTTCATGAGGTTTCCCTTCGATGTCGCGAGATGAGACCGAACGGTGGGCCTAACAGGACTTGAACCTGTGACCTCTTCCTTATCAGGGAAGCGCTCTAACCGTCTGAGCTATAGGCCCGTTGCAGCGACATGTACGTGTGTCGCCGCCGGGGAAGATTACCCCATCGAGTAGGTGCGCCCCAAACCGAGCCGGCGGCACCGGTTGGGGCGTGCCGTCACTGCTCGTCCTCGGCCAGGGTGACCTCGACACCGCCCAGCAGCGCTGCGGCGAGGTTGTACAGGAACGCGCCGAGGGTAGCGATCGCGGTGATCAGGATGACGTCGACCACGGCGACGATCATCGTGAAGCCCATCACCCGCTCGGTCCCGACGTAGTTGGTCACGTCGAAGGTGGAGCCGGCCTCGCCGCCGAGGACGTCCTGGACTGACTTGTTGATCGAGTCCCAGACCCCGGCAGCTCCCAGGACCGACCAGACCACGGCCACTGAGACCACGGTGACGATGCCGAACGCGATCGAGAGTAGGAAGGCGGTCTTCATCACCGACCACGGGTCGATGTGCGACAGCCGCAGCCGGGCTTTGCGGGTCCCCTTGGGCCGCGAGGGCGCGGACTGCGGGCGCTGGGCCGCCGCCGTGGGGGAGTCGGGTCGCTTCCGAGGACCTCCCTCGACCTTGTCCTTGTCGCCCCGGGTGCCCGAGGACACGCTGGTGGACGCGGTTGCGATGGCGGCGGAGACCCGCTCGGACAGGTGGCGACGGCCCGTGGCCTGATCCGACGTCTCCTCGCTCTGCGTGGGCACGCCCAGCGGGCGGCGCGGCACCAGCGGTGAGTCGTCGGTACGACGGTCAGCCATCAGGACTCCTCGGTCTCCGAGTCAGCGGTGGTCACTTCGCTCGACGGTACCTCGGCACCGTTCTCGTCGATTGTCGCATCGTCCTCGACGATCTCCGCATCGTCCTCGATCTCGGCGGCGCGTTCCACGCTGCGAGCCACGACGGCGACGCCGTCCCCGTTGCTGACACCGACGAACTTCACGCCCTTGGTGTCGCGGCCGGTGGGCCTCAGGTGCTCGTCGATGGCGCTGCGCGTGACCTGGCCCGAGGTCTTGATGGCCAGCACCTCGTCGCCCTCGACCACGATGAAGGCGCCTACCAGGTTGCCGCGGTCGTCGTCCTGCTTCATGGCCTTGATGCCGATGCCGCCGCGGCTCTGCAGGCGGTACTCCGAGATCCGGGTGCGCTTGGCGAAGCCGCCGTCGGTGATCGTGAAGACGTACTGCTCCTTGACGTCCGCCGACTCGGCGGGGTCGTCGCCGGCCTCGGCGACAGCCTCCTCGGCCGCGACCTGCTCGGCCCTGATCACCGACATCGACAGCAGCTCGTCGCCGTCGCGGAACTTCATGCCGGTCACACCCGAGGTGGCCCGACCCATCGGACGCAATTGGGAGTCGTCGGCACGGAACCGGATCGCCTGACCCTTGCGTGAGACCAGCAGGACGTCGTCCTCGGAGCTGACCAGCTCGGCGCCGATCAGCTCGTCGTCGTCCTCGCGGAAGTTGATCGCGATGACGCCGGCCTGGCGGGGACTGTTGTAGTCGGCGAGCCGGGTCTTCTTCACCAGACCGTTGCGGGTCGCCAGCACGAGGTACGGCGCCTGGTCGTAGTCGCGCACCGCGAGCACCTGGGCGATCTTCTCGTCCGGCTGGAACGAGAGTAGCCCGGCGACGTGGCCGCCCTTCGCGTCACGGGACGCCTCGGGCAGGTTGTAGGCCTTGGTGCGGTACACCCGCCCGGCCGAGGTGAAGAAGAGCAGCCAGTTGTGGTTGCTGGTGGCCATGAAGTGCTCGACCACGTCATCACCCTTGAGAGCGGCACCGCGCACGCCCTTTCCGCCACGCTTCTGGGTGCGGTAGAGGTCTGCGCGGGTGCGCTTGGCGTAGCCGCCGCGGGTGATCGTGACGACCAGGTCCTCGTCCGGGATCAGGTCCTCCATCGAGAGGTCCCCGTCGGCCGGGATGATCTGGCTGCGGCGCTCGTTGCCGAACTTCTCCACGATCGCGGAGAGCTCGTCGGAGATGATCTGCCGCTGACGCACCTCGCTGGCGAGGATGTCCTCGAGGTCGGCGATCTCCCGCTCGAGCTCGTCGAGGCGGTCCATGATCTTCTGGCGCTCGAGGGCGGCGAGCCGGCGCAGCTGCATGTCGAGGATGGCCTGCGCCTGGAGCTCGTCGATCTCGAGCAGCTCCATCAGGCCGGTGCGCGCCTCCTCGACGTCGGGGCTGCGCCGGATCAGCGCGATGACCTCGTCGAGGGCGTCGAGCGCCTTGACCAGGCCGCGGTAGATGTGGGCCTGCTCCTCGGCCTTGCGCAGACGGAAGCGGGTACGACGCTGGATGACCTCGACCTGGTGGGTGATCCAGTGGCTGATGAACTGGTCCAGGGTCAGTGTCCGCGGCACACCGTCGACGAGCGCGAGCATGTTCGCGGAGAAGTTGCTCTGGAGCTCGGTGTGCTTGAACAGGTTGTTCAGCACCACCCGGGCGACCGCGTCACGCTTGAGTACGACGACCAGCCGCTGGCCGGTGCGCGACGAGGAGTCGTCGCGCACG
>JBFIWG010000018.1:0-19998 GCA_041606495.1 Nocardioidaceae bacterium | reverse complement strand
GTCGCTCGGCCTTTAGCGGCCGCCGGGTAGCCTGCGGAGACATCCGCAGAACCAGGAGAGCGATGAGTCCGGGCAGTCCCGCGTCGGAGCAGGTCACCCCGCAGCAGGTACGACGCGCGCTGCGCCGGGCCGAACGCGGCGCGGCGCTCGACGTCGACGAGGCGGCGGCCCTGCTCACCGCCCGCGGGGACGACCTTGATGCACTGTGCGCGGTCGCCGGACGGGTCCGCGACGCCGGGCTGGCCGATGCGGGCCGAGCGGGCGTGGTGACGTACTCCCCGAAGGTGTTCATCCCGCTCACGCGCCTGTGCCGGGACCGTTGCCACTACTGCACGTTCGTGACCGCGCCCGGCCGCCTTCCCTCGCCGTACCTCTCCCCCGACGAGGTGCTCGCGATCGCCCGGGATGGAGCGGAGCTCGGCTGCACGGAGGCGCTGTTCACCCTCGGCGACCGGCCCGAGGACCGCTGGCCGGAGGCGTCCGGCTGGCTCGACGAGAACGGCTACGACTCCACCCTGGACTACGTCCGGGCGATGGCGGTGCGGGTGCTCGAGGAGACCGGACTCCTGCCGCACCTCAACCCCGGCGTCATGTCCTGGCAGGAGATCAACAGGCTCAAGCCGGTCGCGCCCTCGATGGGGATGATGCTCGAGACCACCTCGACACGGCTGTTCACCGAGAAGGGGCAGGCGCACTACGGCTCGCCCGACAAGGAGCCGGCGGTGCGGCTGCGGGTGATCGAGGACGCCGGGCGGCTCAACGTCCCGTTCACCACCGGCCTCCTCGTCGGCATCGGCGAGACCCTCCACGAGCGCGCCGAGTCGGTGTTCGCGATCCGCAGGCTGGCGCGCATGTACGGCCACGTCCAGGAGGTGATCGTGCAGAACTTCCGGGCGAAGCCGGACACCGCCATGCGCACCGTCACCGACCTCGACCTGCAGGAGTACCTTGCCGCGGTCGCGGTGACCCGGATCGTGCTCGGTCCCAGGATGCGGGTGCAGGCGCCGCCGAACCTGGTCGACCTGGCCGAGTGCACGTCGCTGCTGCGAGCGGGCGTCGACGACTGGGGTGGGGTGTCACCGCTGACCCCGGACCACGTGAACCCCGAGCGGCCCTGGCCCTCCTTGAACCGGCTTCGTCACGTCACCCAGGGTGCGGGCTTCGAGCTTCGACCGCGCCTCACGGTGCACCCGGAGTACGTCCTGGCCGGTGAGCCCTGGCTCGATCCCCGCATCACCGGCCACGTCGCCGCCCTCGCCGGCTCCGACGGCCTGGCCGTGACCGGCGCGCGCCCGGTCGGTCTCCCCTGGCAGGAGCCTGACGGCGGGTTCTCCTCGACCGGCCGCACCGACCTGGCCGACTCGATCGACACCACCGGCCGGAGTGAGGACCGGCGTGCCGACTTCGACAGCGTCTACGGCGACTGGGACACCCTCCGTGCGTCATACCTCCCGGGGCCTATAGCCCGCAAAAGGTATGACGTCCTGGATGGGGAGGCTCGCGAGGCGTTGAGAGTCGCTGCGGACAACCCACAAGCGCTTACCGACGCCCAGGCGCTGACGCTGATGACCGCCGACGGCGCTGCGCTCGAGGCGGTACGACGGATCGCCGACGACCTGCGCCGCGACACCGTCGGCGACGAGGTCACCTACGTCGTGAACCGGAACATCAACTTCACCAACGTCTGCTACACCGGCTGCCGGTTCTGCGCCTTCGCGCAGCGGCGTACTGACGCCGACGCCTACTCGCTGTCACTCGACGAGGTCGCCGACCGCGCGGAGCAGGCCTGGGCCGACGGGGCGACCGAGGTGTGCATGCAAGGCGGCATCGACCCGGAGCTCCCGGGCACCGGCTACTTCGACCTCGTGGCCGCGGTGAAACGGCGGGTGCCGCAGATGCACGTGCACGCCTTCTCGCCCATGGAGATCGTCAACGGGGCGAGCCGAGCCGGAATGCCCATCCGCGACTGGCTGGTCGCTGCGCAGGAGGCCGGACTGGACACCATCCCGGGCACCGCCGCGGAGATCCTCGACGACGAGGTCCGGTGGATCCTCACCAAGGGCAAGCTGCCGAGCGCAACCTGGATCGAGGTCGTCACCACCGCTCACCGGCTCGGCCTGCGGTCCAGCTCGACGATGATGTACGGCCACGTCGACAACCCCACCCACTGGGTCACCCACCTCCGGGTGCTCGCCCGCATCCAGGACGAGACCGGCGGCTTCACCGAGTTCGTGCCCCTGCCGTTCGTGCACCACAGCTCGCCGATCTACCTTGCCGGGATCGCGCGGCCGGGCCCCACCCTGCGCGACAACACCGCGGTGCACGCCGTGTCCCGGATCCTGCTCCACGGCCGGATCGACCACATCCAGACGTCCTGGGTGAAGCTCGGTGTCGACGGCACCCGCTCGATGCTCGACGCCGGCGCCGACGATCTCGGCGGCACCCTGATGGAGGAGACGATCTCGAGGATGGCCGGGTCCGAGCACGGGTCGGCCAAGACCGTGGCAGATCTTCAGAACATCGCGCACGGGATCGGCCGGCCTGCCCGCCAGCGCACGACGACCTACGAGCCTGCGAGCTCGCGCCCCGGCCTGCTCAGCGGACCGTGACCGTCCGGGTCGCGGTCACGCCGTTCACCCGCACCTTCATCGTCGCCGTGCCGCTGCGCAGGGCGGTGAGGACCCCTGTCGTCTGGTTGAACGACGCGACCGCGTTGCTCGGCGCGTTGGTCCGCTTGCCGACGTAGAAGGTCCGGGTCGAGATCCAGTCGACGTTCATCGGGTACTGCACCGGGCGAGTCCGGCCGGCCTGGCGCAGGACGGCGGCGGCCGGACCGTTCGAGCCGACCGACATCTCGCGGGGAGCCTTGATCCACAACGAGTCGACGGTGGGGCGAAGCTCGGCGCCGAGCCACAGACTCGCGTCTGGGTCGACCCGCAGCAGACTCCAGCCCGCGAACGACCCCTGCCCCACCCGCGCCGCGTGGTTGACCGGGCCCGCCAGGACCATCGGCACGCCGTCGTGCCGGACCGCACCGAAGCGGTTGGCGTCCGAGCCGACGTACGCGACGTCCTTCCCGCTCGAGGCCCGGAAGCCGGAGAGCAGCTCCTCCACGAGGTCGCCCTCGCGAGGATCGGTGAGCTCCGCCGAGCCCCCTGACGTGGGGTCGCTGGTCAGGTGGTGGGCGACGACCACGACGGAGTGGACCGAGGAGGCGGAGGCCGCGTCGTCGAGGGCCGAACGCAGCCTGACCAGCTGGCCGAACCCGCCGAGCCGCAGAGTGCCTCTCGCGCTGTTGAGCAGCACGAACCGGGTGCCCGACCGGTCGAACACCCGGACCGGGTCGCCGAACTCGGCCCGGAAGTTCGAGAGACCGCCCGAGGAGTCGCGCTCCCCGTCACCCGGGAGGTACCTCCAGGCGACCTTGCCTGCGAGCTCCTGGTCGATCACTCGCCGCGCCAGCGCGATGTCGGCGGAGCCGCCGTGGGCCACCAGGTCGCCGTTGATGAGCACGAGGTCGGCGCCTGCCGCGACCGCCTCGCGCATCGCGCGGCGGGTCCGCTGGACGGCGAAACCGGACGGGTTGGTCGCCCGCATCCTGGCACCACTGAGCACCGCTACCCGGTTGCCACCGGACGGTACCGGAGCGAAGTCGCTGACCAGCGGGTCCCTCAGCGGCGCGGTGACCGGCACCGAGACCGTGCGCTCGGTCCACACCGCCAGGTCGTCGAAGACCAGGCGGCCGGAGTAGCGGCGCTTTCGGTTCGGCTCGGCGGCGTACAACCGCAGCAGCTTCACCGGCTCGGAGAGCCCACCCGGCAGGGCGACCGTCAGCTGTCGCCAGCCTTTCCAGGTCACCCGCCGGGCGAGGTTGACCGTGCTGCGCCGACCGCCCGCGTCCGCCACGACGAGTCGGAGCAGCGCGCCCTTCCCGTCGCCCCGCACCCACACGCCGATCCGGCGCGCCTTGGCGGGCAGCTCGTGGGCCGGCGACACCCGCAGGTTCGCGGAGCGGGTCTTCCTGGTCCGCGCGAAGGTGTAGCTCATCTTGATCGCGCGGCCGTCCTTGCCCGCGCGGTTCGGTGCAGAGGCGATCCGGGCCGTCGTGTTGCCCGGCCCCGCGTCGACCGTCCAGCGGCCGATGCCGTTCATCGGGTCCACGACCCGGCGGGCGAGCCCCACCGTGATCCCGATGTAGGCGTGCTTCCGTCCGGCGGAGACGCGCAGCACCTGCGAGGTCGACGGGACCTTGGAGGTCACCCGGAAGCCGCGGCCGGTACGACGGACCTGCAGCTTGTCCCGGTCGTAGCCGAGCCGAACGTCGCGCGGCTCGATCCAGGTGCCGAAGCCACGCGAGTCGTAGCCCCGGACGTCGAACGAGGCGCTCCCGGACGTGCCGGCGAGGGCAATCCTCGGGACACTGGTCTCCAGGCGGTGCACCCCGCCCAGCACGTGCAGACCGAACCGTCCCGTCGCGCCGTTGCGGATCGCCCGCACCGCCCCGGTTCCCTGTGTGCGCCCGACCGCGACGGTCTGGGACGAGGCCCGCTTGCGCACGGAGACCTTCTTCGAGCCGCGCCACACGGGTGTCGCGCGGATCGGGTGGTAGCCGTCGTCGTACCCCCGCGAGACGAGTACCCGGGAGAGACCGCGCAGCACCCGGTGCGAGTCCTCGTAGTCGCCTCGCGGCTCGATGCGGAAGCCGTCAAGGCGGCCCGACCCCTTGCCGACCGAGAACCCGAGGCCGTTGGGCACCGGCCGGAGGTGCCCGTCCGAGGGCGCGTTGACGATGCGTGAGTGCTCCCCGGCCTCCCGGGCGAGCATGGTCGAGGAGCCGCCGCCGTCGAGGTTGAGCGCGTCGTCGGCGCCGAGTCGCTTCATCAGCACCGCGGTCTCGCGCAGGGTCAGCCCGCGGCTGTGCGACTGCCGGCCGTCCACGGTCACGATGATCACCTTGCCGGTGTCGTCGTCGACGCCGATCGCCGTGCGCGGGTGCATCGCCGGGTCGCTGGGAGCCTTGATCTCCCCGTTGCGGAGCAGGGGCGCGTTGCCACCGACGGCGACCTGGACCGACGGGTCGGCGAGTCCGTACTCGACGGTGAGCCGGGTGCGCTTGCGAAGCTTGCTCAGCTTGCGAGCACCTACCCCGACCCCGACGAGCTCGATGGTGTCCGGGCGGATCGCGCCGCTGGTCATCGTGGTGTCGTTGCGACGGACGCGACCCTTGCGGACCACCACCTCACGACCGCGACGGCCCGGCAACGTGCGTTCCCTTGAGACGCTTCCCCAGGCGGAGGTGAAGATCCCGATGCCGTTCTTGTCGATGGTCGGGGAGTTGAGGTTGGTCACCGGAATCGGCGTCCCGCGCCGAGCGACGACCTCCGCACGCAGGAAGGTCTGCGCGATCCGGGCGACCCTGCCCTTGCGGACGTTGAACGTGAGGTTCCGCCCGGAGCTGACGCCGTGCAGCACGCCGCGTTGCCGGTCCACCCCCATCCCCAGTGGGGCGCCGGTGTCGGTGATGTCGAAGAAGTCGGCGTTGACGCCGGCGACGGCGCGGTCGCGTTGCAGGGCGTTCGTGAGCGGGCCCCGTCGGGTCACCTTGCCCTGGCTGGCGTAGTCGAGCCTGAGGCCGGGCGTGGACAGGTCGGCGCTGAGGACGTTGACGCGAATCCAGCCGCGTGCGTCGTACCGGTCGAAGGTCGTGTGCTCGAGGCCCGGCGCTACGGGCACGGTCCGTTCATCCACCTTGAACACCGCCGGCGTGCCAGCCGCGCGCGCGGTGACGAGCGGTTCACGCTCATCGGAGCTGTGCAGCTCCGCGTCATTCGAGGGTCGCGGCTTGGGCATCTCCATCGCGGACGCCGGAAGGGCAAGCGCGACGGCGAGGCCGCCGGCGATAGCGGACGTGGTAGCACGAAAGCGTCTCGAAAACACCCTTAAAAGGGTAGATAACGGACCGGCGCCACATGCGCAGAACCGCCGGTCCGTTATCCAAACGCAGCGCGCCGTTCACGGGGCGCGACCACGTCCCTGCTACTTGTGAACCGCGAACTGGATGTCCACGCACTCCGGGTTGCACGCCCCGTGGAACTGGGTCAGCTGCTGCCTGCGCAGCTTGCGGTCACGGTGGGCCTTGCCGTGGTCCTGGATGACCAGGTGGACCTCCGCGTGCTCCACGTCCAGGATGCCGGTGACGCTGCTCGGGATCAGGGCGCCGTGCTCCGTCTCGCCGATGACCACCCGTCCGGGGCCGGTCGGGACCTCGTCCTCAGCCAGGCCACCGCTCAGGCGGACGTGACCGTGTCGGCCGACGACGGCACCACGACCGGCGCTGACCACCGAGATACCGGCCTTGTCGATCTGCTCGAGGTCCGGCTTCCCGTCGGCCCCGAAGATGTCGTCCTCTCCGCAACCGTCGGTGTTGCACTCACCGGGATCGTTGAAGACGACGTACCAGAGCGTGAGCGCGTGACGCCGCTCCGCCTTGGTGCGGACCCTGCTGGCGACGTGCTCCTCGACGTCCCCGTCCTCGTCGTCGACGCGCCACAGCACCGAGCGCGTGCCCGGTATCGGTTCGCCGGACGCGAAGTCGTGTACCTGTTGCCGGTCCCTGACCACCTCGGCCGCGGTGGCGGCCTGAGGCATCAGCGGAACCAGCAGTGCCAGGGCGCCGGCAGAGACCAGCGTCGCGGATCTGAGTGGATTTCGACTACGCAGCGAGATCATGGCTCCCCCTTCAAGAGCATCCGCTGGAAACGGCTGCGCCGGCGACACCGACGAGGGCGCGGATCGCGGAGGGTGCTGCTGCGAGGGGCTCGCCCGGCGCCGAGAGTCGCCTGGACTGCGCTAATCCACACTAAATCGAGACGTAGGAGCGGGGTATGGTCCCTTCGGGGTGGCCCAGTTGGGCTGGCCCGCCCGGCAGCAGCTCAGAGCCCGCGGCTCACTCCCACTCGATCGTGCCCGGGGGCTTGCTGGTGACGTCGATGGTGACCCGGTTGATCTCGCGCACCTCGTTGGTGATCCGGGTCGAGATCGTCTCGATCACCTCGTAGGGCAGCCGCGCCCAGTCCGCGGTCATCGCGTCCTCCGAGGTCACAGGGCGGAGTACGACGGGGTGCCCGTAGGTGCGCCCGTCACCCTGCACGCCGACCGACCGCACGTCGGCGAGCAGCACAACGGGGAACTGCCAGATGTCCCGGTCCAGGCCGGCCTTGGTCAGCTCCTCCCGGGCGATGGCGTCGGCCTCTCGGAGGATCTCGAGCCGGTCGTGGGTGACCTCACCGATGATCCGGATGCCGAGGCCAGGGCCCGGGAACGGGTGCCGCCAGACGATCTCGGGCGGAAGACCGAGCTGCTCACCGACCAGGCGGACCTCGTCCTTGAACAGGGTGCGCAGCGGCTCGACGAGCTTGAACTCCAGGTCCTCGGGCAGGCCACCGACGTTGTGGTGCGACTTGATGTTGGAGGTGCCCGCGCCACCGCCGGACTCGACCACGTCGGGGTAGAGCGTGCCCTGCACGAGGTACTCCACCTTCTCGCCGTGCTCGGCTGCCTCGCCGACGATCTCGATCTCGGCGGCCTCGAAGACCCGGATGAACTCACGGCCGATGATCTTGCGCTTCTCCTCCGGGTCGGTCACCCCGGCCAGCGCGTCAAGAAAGCGCTTCTGCGCGTCGACCACGTGCAGCGAGACCCCTGTGGCAGCCACGTAGTCCCGCTCGACCTGCTCGGCCTCGCCCTTGCGCAGCAGGCCGTGGTCGACGAAGACACAGGTCAGCTGGTCGCCGATGGCCCGCTGCACCAGCGCCGCGGCCACGGCCGAGTCGACCCCGCCGGAGAGTCCACAGATCGCACGCTTGTCGCCGATCTCGGCACGGATCCGCTCGATCTGCTCCTCGACGATGTTGACCATCGTCCAGGTCGGCCGGCACCCGGCGATGTTGTGCAGGAAGTGGGTGAGCACCTCCTGGCCGTGCTCGGTGTGCAGCACTTCGGGATGCCATTGCACGCCCGCGAGCCGTCGGTCGAGGTCCTCGAACGCAGCAACCGGTGACCCGGCGCTGGTGGCGAGCGCGGTGAACCCCTCGGGCGCTCCGACGACGGAGTCACCGTGGCTCATCCACACCCGGTGGTTGACGGGTACGTCGGCGAGCAGCGTGCCCGGAGTGGTGACGGTGACAGGTGTCCGGCCGTACTCCGACACGCCGGTCCGGCGTACCTCCCCACCCAGGGCCCGGGCCATCGCCTGGAAGCCGTAGCACATGCCGAAGGCAGGGACACCGGCCTCGAAGATCTCCGGCCCCACCTGTGGCGCGCCGAGCTCGTAGACCGAGGACGGCCCGCCGGAGAGGATGATCGCCTTCGGGTTCTTGGCCAGCATCTCCGCGATCGGCATCGTGTGCGGAACGATCTCGGAGTAGACGCGGGCCTCACGGACCCGCCGGGCGATGAGCTGGGCGTACTGCGCACCGAAGTCGATGACGAGAACGAGGTCGTGTTCGGTGGTCACCCGGGGCCTTTCGAAGCTGGGTCGGGGGTCGCCGCCGACGCGTGGCGGCGACCGCAGTCTACCGGGGGTGCGACCGTGACCGGTCCGGGCGTCGCGCAAACGGGGCATACCGGAAAACCTCTGGTAGCGGGCCATCGGCGGCCCCTATCGTCAGTCTGATGGTCTGGCGCAGTCGGAGGTGAGGCATGACCCTGACCCGGGAACCTGTCTCCACCCGGCTTCAGTTCGGCATCCTCGGGCCGCTGGTCGCGAGCCTGGACGACCAGCCCATGAGTCTGGGCGGCCAACGCCAGCGAAGTGTGATCGCGGCGCTGCTGCTTGCCCGAGGTCAGGTGGTCTCTGCTGACCGGCTGACCGATGCAGTCTGGTCCGGCGCCGCCCCCCGGAGCGCGAATGCGTCGTTGCACGCGTACGTGTCTCACCTCCGCCGGATCCTCGAGCCCGGCCGTGCGGCCCGCTCCCCCAGCACGGTTCTCGTCAGCCAGAGCAACGGCTACGCGCTCCGGGTGCCGACCATGTCGGTCGACGCGTGGAGGTTCGAGCACCTGGTCCGGTCTGCCAGCGGACTCACCGACCCGCGCCTGCGGGTGGCCACACTGAGCGAGGCACTGGGGCTGTGGCGCGGTGAGGCGGTTGCGGAGTACGCCGAGCAGGAGTGGGCTCGACCGGACGCCAACCGGCTCACCGAGCTACGGGGGCTCGCGCGTGAGCAGCTGCTGGCTGCCCGGCTCGATGCCGGCGAGACCGCGATCCTCGTGCCCGAGATCGAAGCGCTTCTCACCGAGGCGCCGTTGCGCGAGGAGCGGTGGCGCCTTCTGGCCCTGGCCCTCTACCGCTCTCACCGACAGGCCGACGCGCTCGCCACGCTGCGGCGCGCCCGGACGATGCTGGCGGAGGACCTCGGCGTCGACCCAGGGCCCGCACTCCGCGCGCTCGAGGCGGAGGTCCTGGCCCAGTCCGAGCAGCTCGAGGCGCCGGCGCCGCAGATCACGGTCCAGCAGCGCACGATGGCTCACGAGGACGAGCTGGTCGACCGCGAGCTGGAGATGGCCCGACTCCGCGCCGGCATGCGAGACCTGCACGCTGGCCAGTCCGGTCTGATGCTGATCTCCGGGCCGGCGGGCATCGGCAAGACTCGGCTCCTGGCCGAGGTCAGGCGGGAGGCCTCGGCCGCCGGTGCCGTGGTGCTGGCCGGGCGCGGCAGCCAGCTCGAGAAGGAGTTCGGCTTCGGCGTCGTCCGTCAGCTCTTCGAGCCGGTCCTCGTCAGCGGCGACCGGGACGGTCTCCTCGCCGGAGCCGCCGACGCAGCCAGCGGTGTCTTCGACTCGACCAGTGCGCTGACCCACCACCGGACCGAGGGGCTCTTCGCCGTCCTCCACGGCCTGTACTGGCTGACGGTGAACATCAGCGCCCGCCAGCCGCTGGTGCTGGCGATCGACGACCTCCAGTGGTGCGACAGCGGTTCGCTGCGCTACCTGGCCTACCTGCTGCGTCGCATCGAGGGGCAGCCCGTTCTGCTCGTCGCCACCCTGCGTACCGGCGAGAGCCACGACGAGGAAGAGCTGATCACCGAGCTGACGAGCGAACCCACCTCGATCTCGGTGCAGCCGGGGCCGCTGTCCCGCGACGGCGTCGCGGAGCTGGTCCGGGCGCGCCTCGGCGACAGGGCCGACGAGGCGTTCCTGACGGCCTGTCACCACACGACCGGCGGCAACCCGCTGCTGCTGAGACAGCTGTTGCGGGCCCTGGAGACGGACCGGGTCAGGCCCGACGCAGCGCACGCCGACACCGTGCGGGCGATCGGATCGCGGACCGTCTCCAGCATGGTCCTCATGCGCTTCGCGCGGATGCCCGAGAACAGCCGGGCCGTCGCGCGGTCGATCTCGGTCCTCGGTGACGGCGCATCACTCCCGGTGGTCGCAGCGCTCGCCGGACTGTCCGACGATGACGCTGCGGCAGCCGTCGCCGGGCTCGCTCGCGCCGAGCTGCTCCGCGAGACCTACCCGCTCGGTTTCGTCCACCCGCTGGTGGGCGATGCCGTCTACAACGACATCCCCATCGGGGAGCGGGAGCTGGCCCACGAACGAGCCGCGAGGGTGCTTTCCTGCGCCGGCGCCAGCCCCGAGAAGATCGCCGCCCACCTGCTCCTGGTCCCGGCGCGCGGGGACGCCGGTGTCGTCCGGGTGCTTCGCGAGGCCGCCGGCCGCGACGCCGACCGGGGCTCGGCCGAGAGCGCGGCGGCGTACCTCCGCCGGGCCGTCAGCGAGCCTCCCCCGGGCGCCGAGCTCCCGGAGGTGCTCCTCGAGCTCGGCCGGCTGGAGGCGATGACCCAGGGCAGCGCGGCTCTCGAGCACCTGCGGGAAGCCTGCGCCAGGCTCGAGGATCCGGCCCTCAAGGCGGAGGCCAGCATCACGCTCGCGAGGACCCTCGTGTTCGCCGGCGACCGAGGCGCCGCGTCGACGTGCGCCCGCTCCGCGATCGAGCGGCTCCCCGGCGATCTCTCCGACCACCGGCAGGCGCTGCTGGCCCTGGAACGCCTCGGCGGCTACATGCACGGGCTCGCGCCCGAGGAGTACGACGCCGCGAGCAGGCCGGCGGTGACCGGACGAGGCACGGGAGCCCGCGCACTCGCAGCCTCACTGGCCTGGGAGGACGTGATCGCCGGTGAGCACCGGAGCCGGGCACTGTCGCTCGCCAGGTTCGCCGTCGAGGACGACAGCCTGCGTGAGGTCGACGCCGGCCTGTCGTGGGTCGTGGCCGGGATCGTGCTGGAGTTCGGCGGCGAGGACAGCGTCGGCTACTGGCACGACTGCCTGCACGACGCGTACCTGCGCGGGGCCCTCTTCGGCGCACTCGGCTCCCACCTGTGGTTGGGTTTCTGCCAGTGGCGGCGTGGCGACCTCCGCGAGGCGCTGCAGTCGATGGCGATGACCACCGAGCAGAACAAGCTCTGGGGGATCAACGGGATCGGCCAGCCCTACGTCGACGGCTTCACCGTGCGGATCCTGCTCGACCGCGGCGACGTCGCGGGGGCGCGCAGCTACCTCGACGCTGCCAGGGGCCGGGTTCGCTTCGGTGAAGGTGTCCGGCTGTTCGGGGAGGCCGAGGCGGCAGTGCTGCTGGCCGAGGGGCGGCCGGATGCGGCCCTCGCCGCGTTCGAGTCGGTCGAGAACGAGATGGCCGTCGTCGTGAACCCGGTCTGGCGTCCCTGGCGCTCGCAGCGGACCGTCGTACTCGCGGCCCTGGGCCGTCGTGATGAGGCGAGGTCGCTGGTGGAGACCGAGCTCGGACTGGCGAAGCGATGGGGTACGCCGGAGCTGGTCGGCCGGACCACCCGGATCCTCGGCGAGCTCGGAGGGACGGACCAGGTCGCCCTGCTCCGCGAGGCCGTCACCCTCCTCGCCCCCGGCCTGCACCGCCTCGAGCACGCCCGCGCCTTGGCCGCGCTCGCCGGCGCGCTGCTGGAGCGGGGCGAGGACCACGCCCACGCGAGGTCGGCACTTCTCGGTGCGCTCGAGATCGCCGACCGCTGCGCCGCTGACGGGCTCCGGGCCAGGCTCGTGGCCCAGCTCGCCGGGATCGGCGTGCGCGTGCCGACGGAGCCGTCGGTCAGCTCGACCCTGACCACCACCGAACGCCGCATCGCGGCCCTGGCCGTCGAGGGCGTACCGGACCGTCAGATCGCTGAGTCGCTCTTCGTCACGCCCCACATGGTTCGCAGCACCATCGCGTCGGTCTCACAGCGGCTCGGCGTCACGGGTGTGGCCGACCTCGCGGCCGCTCTGGCGAAGCTCTGACTCCTCCTTGCACCGGTCCTCAAGTCGACCTCAAGTGCCCGCCAAGCGCGCCCCCTGATGGTGAGAGCGCACAACCCATCTCATGATCAGGGAGTTAGAGCATGACCATCGAGTCCACTGCACCCGATACCCGCGCCGCACTTCTGCGAGGGCTTTGCGGCGGAGCGGTCCACCTGCCGGGCGACCCCGGTTACGACGAGGCCCGCCTGCCTTGGAATCTCGCCGTCGAGCAGCGTCCCGCCGCGGTGGCCTACCCCGCCAGCGTGGACGAGGTCGTGGCCGTCGTCCGTGCAGCACGCCGAGCTGGACTCCGCGTCGCCGCACAGGGCACCGGGCACAACGCCGGACCACTCGGACCGCTCGAGGACGTCGTCCTCGTCCGTACGTCGGCGATGCGCGCCGTCACGATCGACCCCGAGCGACTCACAGCCCGCGCCGAGTCCGGCGCGCTGTGGCTGGACGCGGTAGAGGCCGCGGCCGAGCACGGCCTGACCACCCTGCACGGGTCATCACCCGATGTCGGCATCACCGGCTACACGCTCGGCGGCGGCATGGGGTGGTACGCCCGCAAGCATGGCCTGGCCACCAACAACGTCACCGCGATCGAGCTGGTCGACGGCGACGGCGAGGTGATTCGGACCGACGAGGACCACCACCCCGAGCTGTTCTGGGCCCTGCGCGGCGGGGGCGGCAACTTCGGGGTCGTGACCGCGATCGAGTTCCGCCTCTTCGACTTCGAGACCGCCTACGCCGGCATGCTGGTGTGGGACCAGAAGGACGCCGACAAGGTGGTCCGCCGGTGGGCGGAGTGGAGCCTGGACGCGCCCGACGAGGTCACCACCTCGCTGCGGATGATGAACCTGCCGCCGCTGCCCGAGCTGCCCGAGCCTTTCCGCGGTCGCCAGCTGGTGGTGATCGACGGGGCCGTCATCGACAGCGACCCGCGGGCCGAGGAGATCCTCGCTCCGCTGCGGGAGCTGCAGCCGGAGATGGACACCTTCGCGCGGGTGCCGACAGCGTCACTGGTCCGGCTGCACATGGACCCGGAGCAGCCCACGCCGGCGGTGTCAGCCAGCACGATCCTCGACTCCTTGCCGGACCCAGCGATCGACACGTTGCTGGCACTGACCGGGCCGGGCTCCGCCTCGTCCCTGCTCTTCGCCGAGCTCCGCCAGCTCGGTGGCGCGCTCGGACGCCCGCACCTGGGTGGGGGCGCGCTGCCGATGATCGAGGGGCAGTTCGTGCTGTTCAACATCGCGATCGCGGCCACGCCCGAGATGGCGCAGCAGGGACATGCCGACGCAAAGGCGCTGGTCGACGCCCTGGCGCCGTACTCCACCGGGCGGCACTACCTCAACTTCGCGGAGGAGCCGGTGCAGGTCGGGGACTCGTTCCCGGCGAGGACGTGGCGTCAGCTCAAGGCGGTCCGGTCGATCGTCGACCCGGACGGGCTGTTCGTCGCGAACCACCCGGTTCCGCGGCTCTACGAGAACGGTCTGCCCTCGGCGTAGCCCTTTCGGGGTACGTCAGTCAGCGGGTCTGGCCTGCAGCGAGCGCTTTTACCCCGGGACCGGCAATTTTCCCGAAACCGGCGTAACCCGGGTATCTACACCTCGTTGAGCAGGTCAGACCCGCTGGCTTTGCTCCCTCACAGCCAAGGTCTCCGGTCCGTGCGCTGTCCTGCAGTGGCGTGGACGATTCGGGGCCCGACCTACCCTCCCCCCCTCCCCCCGGTCGGGCCCTGAGTCACGTTCTCGTGGCTCGACAACGAGGCCCCCGGCGCGACCTTCAGGTCTGAGCCGGGGGCCTCGTGCTGTGCCGGGAGGTGTCGGTCAGGAGACCTGCACGATGGGCAGTCGAAGTGAACCCGGCGCAGCTTCCGGCACCGCGGGGTGTTGCGGCGCGGCCGGTTCGATCCGTTCGTACGGCGCCCCGAGGTCCGGACGAGGGTCGACCTCACCCTTGTTCGGCCAGAACGCCATCGCCCGCTCCGCCTGCGCGGTGATCGTCAGCGACGGGTTGACGCCGAGGTTCGCCGAGATCGCAGAACCGTCCACCACATGCAGGCCCGGGTAGTTGAAGACCCGGTGGAAGGGGTCGATGACGCCGGTCTCCGGGGTCTCCCCGATGGTGCAGCCACCGATGAAGTGGGCGGTCAGCGGCCGGTTGAACGGCTCGCCGATGGAGCCTCCCGCCTGACCGCCGATGACCTCGGCCATCTTGCGTACGGCCTGGTTCGCGACCGGGATCCAGGTCGGGTTCGGCGTGCCGTGGCCCTGCCGGGAGGCCAGGTGCCACCGGCGGCTGATCCGGCCGCGGCGGGAGAACGTGGTGATGGAGTTGTCCACGGTCTGCATCACCAGGGCGATCACCGTGCGCTCCGACCAGTGCCGCATGTCGTAGAGGCTCAGTGCGCTCGCCTTCTGCCGCCATATCTCCTTCAGCCAGACCCGCCAGCGCGGAGCGGGTCCGTCGCCGTCGGTCAGCACCGTCTGCAACAAGGACATCGCGTTGCTGCCCTTGCCGTAGCGGACCGGTTCGATGTGGGTGTCCGCGTCGGGGTGGAACGACGAGGTGATCGCGATTCCCTGGCTGTAGTCGACGCTGGTGTCCGGCGCCAGCGCCCCCAGGATCGACTCGGAGTTGGTACGGGAGAGGTAGCCCAGCCGCTTCGACAGGTTCGGCAGCTTCCCGTCGTCACGCATCCGGTGCAGCAGCCGCTGCGTGCCGAGGGCGGAGGCGGAGAACACCACCTGCTCCGCCGTGAGGGTACGACGGACCGAGTCGCCTCGCAGGGCGCGACGGACCGGGCTCGCCTTGGTGTAGCGCACCGAGACGTCGTACCCACCTCCCTCGCGCGGCTCCACCGCGGTGACCGTGGTCAGGGGCAGCACGACCGCGCCCTGCTGCTCGGCGAGGTACAGGTAGTTCTTGGTAAGGGTGTTCTTCGCGTTGTGCCGACAGCCGGTCATGCACTCACCGCAGCCGATGCAGGCGTTCCGGTCAGGCCCCGCGCCGCCGAAGTAGGGGTCGGCGACCTTCTCCCCCGGCTGCTGGTCCGGTCCGCCGAAGAACACCCCGACCGGCGTCGGGTGGAACGTGTCGCCGACACCCATGTCGTTGGCGACCTTCTCCATCACGTCGTCCGACGGCGTGCGGAGCGGGTTCTCCACGACGCCCAGCATGCGCTTCGCCTGGTCGTAGTACGGCGCCAGCTCGGCCTGCCAGTCGGTGATGTCCCGCCACTGCGGGTCCTGGTAGAACGCCGGCAACGGCTCGTAGAGGGTGTTGGCGTACACCAGCGAGCCGCCCCCGACCCCCGCGCCGGAGAGGATCAGGCAGTCCCTGAGACTGTCGATCCGCTGGATGCCGTAGCAACCGACTTCCGGAGCGAACAGGTAGTGCGTCACGTCGAAGGAGGTCTTCGGGTAGGTGTTCTCGTCGAAGCGCGCACCCGCCTCGAGCACCGCCACCCGGTAGCCCTTCTCGGTCAGCCGGAGCGCGGTGACCGACCCGCCGAAACCGGAGCCGATGACGAGCACGTCGTAGTCGAAAGCCACGTCCGCAGTCACTTCCGCCCCAGCTTCTTCGAGACCCGGACGTACTTCGTCATCACGGACGCGAACGTCTGGTCGCTCATCCCGAGCATCGGCGCGAGGCGCACCAGCCGCTGGGTGGCCACGGACTGGCTCTCGGTGTAGCGATGGATCCCTTCCGAGCCCTGGCGCCGACCCATGCCGGACTGGCGCATGCCGCCCATCGGGGAGTCGATGCTGCCAAACGTCGCACCGAACGCCTCGTTGATGTTCACCGTGCCGCACCTGATCTGGCGGGCCAGCTCTCGAGCCCGCTTGCCGTCCTGGGAGTAGATCGAGGCGTTGAGGCCGTACTCCCCGTCGTTGGCGCGAGCCACTGCCTCGGCCTCGTCGTGGAACCGGTAGAGCGAGACCACCGGCCCGAAGGTCTCCTCACCGAAACAGGTCATCTCCGGGGTGACCCCCTCGAGGATGGTCGGCTCGTAGTAGAACGGGCCGAGGTCGGGGCGCGCTCGGCCTCCGGCGAGGACCCGGGCGCCCTTGGCAACCGCATCCTCGACGTGGGCGGTGACGGTCTCGAGCTGCTGCGCCGAGATCAGCGAGCCCATGTCGGTGCCCCACCCGAGACCGACGCCGAGATTCATCGCCTTGGTCCGCTCGACGAACCGGCTCACGAAGCGGTCGTAGATCTGGTCGGCGACGAACATCCGCTCCAAGGAGACGCACAGCTGACCGGCGTTCGAGAAGGCCGCCCTGACCGACCCCTCCGCGGCCCGGTCGATGTTTGCGTCTCGCAGGATCAGGATCGGGTTCTTGCCACCGAGCTCGAGTGAGCAGCCGATCAGGCGGTCGGCGCACTGCTGCGCGATCAACCGGCCCGTGGCCGTCGAGCCGGTGAAGCAGACGTAGTCCGACCGCGCGATCAACGGGCCGCCGATCGCGGGCCCCGGGCCGGCGACGACCTGCCAAAGGTCACGCGGGAACCCGGCCTCCTCCAGCAGCTGGATGCCGAGCAGGGCCGAGAGCATGGTCTGCGCATCGGGCTTGTGGACCACCGCGTTGCCGGCCAGCAGCGCCGGCAGGCCGTCGCAGAGCGCCATGGTGAAGGGGTAGTTCCAGGGAGAAATGATTCCTACGACACCCTTGGGGATCCGGTTCACCTCGACCCTGGTCAGCGCCGGGATCACCCCGAGCTGGCGCTCGGTGTCGAGGTGCTCATGAGCGGTCCGGGCGTAGTACCGCGCGGTCAGCGCGACGTGGAGTGGCTCGTCGAACGCGTGCTTGCGGGCCTTGCCCGACTCCCAGCAGATCAGGTCGATGATCTCGTCCTGCCGGTCCAGGATGACGTCGTGCAACGCCAGCAGCTTGGCGGCCCGGTCGTCGAGCGACGTGGCTGCCCAGGCCTCCTGCGCCCGACGCGCCCGCCGGTAGGCCTGGTCGACGTCGGCCTCCGTTGACTGCGGCACGGTGGCCAGCGGCTGGCCGTTGAACGGGGAGTACGTGGTGACCGGCGCCGCCGAGCTCGCGACCACCCGGCCGGTGAGGGCCCGCACGTAGGCCGGGTCCAGGGCGTACGACGCCGTCGAGTCGTGCTCCGGGTCGTGCGGTGCAAATTCCGCGGGCGCAGGGGCGCGGCCGGCGTCCGGCGTGTCGTTCATATACCGAGAGTATGTGACGACGGTCTCAGCGGCTACCCTTCGGTAACAACTGAGACCGTCATCACATCAAACGGCTGCCCAGCGGGCGATGAACGGGAAGATCAGCCGGTGGTCAACGACGTGTCATCGACGAAGAAGCTGGTCGCCAAGGACGAGTCCTCCACGCCCAGGAACTTGATCGTCACCGTCTTGCCCAGGTAGCTGTTCAGGTTCAGCGACTTCGCCACGTAGCTCGTCCCCTTGTTCAGGTTGGAGTACGTCGCCAGCGTGGTCGTCGTACCTCCGTCCACGACCTGGACCTTGAGGGTGTCGTACGCCGAGGTGGTCGTCGTCTCCGAGCTGGTGACCTTCAGGTAGAACGACAGCGTCGCGCTCGTCCCACCGGCCGGGATCGTCACCGTCTGCGACAGGGTGTCGGTGTGCGCGGCGCCGTACCCGTCCAGCCAGGCGTAGTAGGAGCCCGTCCGCGGGGTCGCGCTCGCGGAGTTGGTGATCACGCCGGACGTCGCGGTCCAGGAGACTGCTCCCGACTCGAAGCCAGGGTTGGCCAGCAGGTTCCCGCCGGACGGGGGCGGCGTGGCGCCACAGGTCTCGGTGCCGGACACGCTCACCGCGGTCCAGGCCGCCGCCGTGGCGGTGCACTGGCTCGAGCTCGCACCGTACAGGTCCTTGGCGGACTTCACCATGTGGTCGCGAGCCTGGGGGTACGTCGTGGTCGAGGTCATGTACGTCGTCAGCGCGCGGTACCAGATCGCCGCGGCCGCGTCCTTGCCGATTCCGGTCAGCGTGGCCCCGTTGCAGGCGGTCCCGGTGTGGGTGCGCCCGCCGATCGTCTTGGTGCCCGTGCCCTCGGCGAGCAGGTAGAAGTAGTGGTTGCCCACGCCCGAGGAGTAGTGCGGGTCGAGGTTCTTGGTCGTGCTGGTCCAGCAGTTGACCGACGAGCCGTCCGCGGAGGGGTTGTCCATGCGGCGCAGGTACGTGCCGTCCTTCATGATCTTCTCGCCGACGTAGTAGTCGCCCGGGTCCGCGCTGTTCGCAGCCTTGAACTCCACCATCGTGCCGAACACGTCGGACGTGGCCTCGTTGAGACCGCCGGCATCCCCGGAGTAGACGAGCCCGGCGGTCGCCGAGGTCACCCCGTGCGACATCTCGTGGCCGGCGACGTCGAGCGAGGTGAGCGCGCTCAGGCTCGCTCCCCCGTCGCCGTAGGTCATGCAGAAGCAGGGGTCGTACCAGAACGCGTTCTCGTAGTTGGTGCCGTAGTGCACCCGGGAGTACGCCGCGACGCCATCGTTGCGGATACCGAGCCGGCCGTAGGCGTCCTTGAAGTAGTCCCAGGTCACCGCCGCGCCGTAGGCAGCGTCCACCGCGGCGGTCTGCCGGCTCGAGGTCGCCCCGTTCCCCCACACGTTGTCGGTGTCGGTGAACAGCGTTCCGGGCGCCGTCTGGGAGGTGGAGTTGTTCGCGTCGTTGGTCTTGTGACCACCACGGGTGCCGTCGGTGAGCTGGTACGTCGACCCAGACAGCGTGGCCTTCAGGCCCACGGTCCCGCTGTACTGCGAGTTGCCGGTGCCGTCGGCATGGTGCACTTGCGGGTGACGCGCGAGCTCCTTGCCGGTGCGGGCGTCTGTGTAGACCAGGTCCTCGATCGGGCTGCCGTCCTTGGCCGTGCCGGTGACCGTGGACTCCCAAGCGAGCACCGGCCGCTGGTCGACGGCGTAGACCACCGTGCGCGGCGCCGACGTACCGTCCTTGAGGTTGGCGCGGCGCGCTGCCGCATCCGCCGCCCGCTCCGCACTCACCAAGGGCTTGGTCGAGCCGACCTCGATGGCACGGTCGCTGGCCCACGTCACCGACTTGATGTCACCCTGCCGGGTCTCATGGACGATGAGGTCGCCACCGATGACCGAGAGGCCGGCGTACGTCCGGTCGTAGCGCACGTGTTCGACACCGTTGGCGTCGCGCACCACGTCGCGGACCTGCAGGGACTCTTTCGCTCCGAGCCGCAGGGCCTTCGCGACGTCGGACCGGTCGACCCTGGCCTGGACCATGGCCGCACTACGCTCGGCGGGCCCGAAGGTCTTGTCCGGGTCTGCGCCGGCCGCCTGCGCGGTCCCGGTCACGGCCAGCGGGGTGAGCGCGAGGGCCGCGATGCCCAGCGCACTGATCCCTAGAGATGCTCGCTTCACTCAGGTGCCTCTCTCTCAACGGGGGTCCGGGATCTCCGGCACCCTCGGCACTGACGACGCGGAGCACAAAAGGGTGGAAATCGTCTCCGGGCCGAAGGCGAGCCTCACGCACCTGGGCACGTGCGTCTAGACGCACGTTTACGCACTGCACGTTCACGCAAAAAACCCCGACCAGTCACGCAATGCGTAACCGCTCGGGGTTCAGGTCCAGAAATGGCTGAAGGCCACCCTGGTGGGTGGCCTTCAGCTCAATGTTTATGTCCGGCGACGTCCTACTCTCCCACACACTCCCGTGTGCAGTAC
>JBFIWG010000017.1:0-20024 GCA_041606495.1 Nocardioidaceae bacterium | reverse complement strand
GGACGCGACGACCGAGCTCAACCGTGAGATCGCGTCGATGGGTATCTACCCGGCCGTGGACCCGCTGACCTCGACGTCGCGGATCCTCGACCCGCGCTACATCGGCGACGACCACTACAACACCGCGGTCCGGATCAAGCAGATCCTGCAGCGCAACAAGGAGCTCCAGGACATCATCGCGATCCTCGGTGTCGACGAGCTCTCCGAAGAGGACAAGATCATCGTGTCCCGGGCCCGTCGTATCCAGCGGTTCCTGTCGCAGAACACCTACGTTGCCAAGCAGTTCACCGGCATCGAGGGTTCGACCGTTCCGATCGAGGACACCATCGAGGCGTTCACGAAGATCGCCGACGGCGACTACGACCACGTCGCCGAGCAGGCCTTCTTCATGTGCGGTGGTCTCGACGACGTCGAGAAGAAGTGGTCCGAGATCCAGAAGAACCTCTGAGGTTCTTCGCAAGACGAGCCACGTCCTGCGGAGTCGGAAACGGCTCCGCGGGGCGGGCTCACCAACGTAGATCCAATCGAACTAAGGAGTCCGCGTGAGTGACGACCTGCTGCAGGTTGAGCTGGTCGCGGCCGACCGGCTGGTCTGGTCCGGCGAGGCGAAGATGGTGATCGCTCGCACGACCGAGGGCGACGTGGGCATCCTGCCGAACCACGCCCCCATGCTCTCGCTGATGGTGGACGGCGTCGTCGACGTACAGACGCCCGAGGGGGAGACTTGGGTGGCGGCTGTGGACGCGGGCTTCCTGTCTGTGGCCCTGAACAGGATCTCGATCCTGTCCGAGCACGCCGAGATGTCGCACGAGATCGACCTCGAGAAGGCCCGTGCCGACCTCGAGCGTGCGAAGTCGGCCGGTGAGTACAACAGCGAGGCGGAGGCCGAGGAAGCCGTACGTCGGGCCGAGGCTCGCATCCGCGCGGTCGAAAAGGCATCCTAGTAGTCGTCGACCGCACGTCCGAGGTCGTGGGGGCCGGGGAAAGAAGGGGATAGATGCCGCTTTGGCAGTGGCTGCTCGACGCAGCTGGCGCCATGCTGCTGCTTGCCCTTTTGTACGGCCTCGCCCTTGTTGTACGTCGCCGCTGGATCTCCCGCGACGGCGGCACCTTTGAGTTCAGCGTCCGCGTCCGGCCCACCAGGGCCGGGCGCGGCTGGGTTCTGGGAGTGGGCCGCTACTCCGGTGACCGGCTCGAGTGGTTCCGGATCTTCTCACTCGCGCCCGGCCCCAAGCTCACCTTCCCGCGCTCGGACCTCGAGTTCATCGGGCGTCGCGAGCCCGAGGGGGCCGAGGCCTACTCGCTCTACTCCGGGCACATCATCGTCGAGTGCGAGACGGCCGATGGCCGGCTCGAAGTCGCGATGAGTCCGCAGGCCCTGACCGGCTTCCTCGCCTGGCTCGAGGCCGCTCCGCCCGGCCAGCGCCTTCGCCGCCGCTAGCTACCCTTACAAGGCGATCGACACCAGGAGCTAGGGGAGCTTCAGCAGTCGCACGCCGCCGCTGATCTGGCTCGCCGCCGTCTGGAAGATGGGCTCTAGCTGCGACGGGTCGGGCGTGCAGAAGAAGAAGTCGCCGTCGGTGTTCTCGCCGGCGACCTTCGCGGCGGTGTTGCAGCCAGATCCGTTGCCGCCGCCGTCGTCGAGGCTGGGGGTGCCGTCTGATCGGGGGGAGGCCACCGAAGCGAGGACATCGGTCACGGCTGCGGACCCTCCACCCTCGCACCGGACTCCTTCGAGACGGAACGCGATCGTGACGACGAGGATGCCGGCGGCTTTGGCTGTGGTGGCCTCGTTCTTCAGGTTGTTGCAGGCGACGTTGCCGTCGCTGCTGTAGGGGTAGCCGCCTCCGGGGTTTACGCTCTCGTTGGGCTCGCCGTCGGTCATGAAGATGATCGCCTTCTTGACCGGCGCCGGACGCACGGGGAGATCCGGCCTGCAGAAGGCGGCCGGGCAGGTCCCCGTCAGCAGCTGGCGGGCAGCGCGGAACGGTGCTGCGAGGTAGGTGCCGGTGCTCGAGTTCTCGTCGCCCATGCACTCCACGGCCATAGCCAAGGTGCTGGCGGGGTTCAGCACAGCCGGACTGCTTGGTGGATCTATGTCGGTGTTGTCGTAGTCGTTGGAGAACCCAACCGGGATCCACGGGCCGGC
Organism: Nocardioidaceae bacterium; assembly: GCA_041606495.1. Lineage (GTDB taxonomy): Bacteria > Actinomycetota > Actinomycetes > Propionibacteriales > Nocardioidaceae > Nocardioides_C. The sequence goes on along the minus strand of JBFIWG010000017.1, from coordinate 17,875 downwards.
TAGCCTCTTGTCGGGTCCCCAGCTCGGCTTGCTGCGGCAGTTCGCGGGAGCGGTGTTGGTGCTGACACCGTTGCCCGGAACGGCGCTGCGGCCGATGGTGCCCATCGCGACATTGTGCTGCGAGGGCGTGAGGTACTCGAGGAGGCCCTCGATCGCTGACTCGAGGCTGTTGATGGCAGTGCCCATGCTCCCGGTCCTGTCACCGACGACAACGAAGTCGATGGGGTTTGCGACCGCCTTGCCGCACGGGCCCTTGCACGCAACGGAGGAAAGGGTCCCCGTGGATCCCTGCGGCACTCCCAACACGTTGGCGAAACCGAACGGGACCGGCTTCTCGTCCCGCACGCGCATGGTGTTGCACTTGTCGCCCTCGGCCGGCACGCACGGGATCGCACAGATCTGGCTGTTGCACCGAAGCCCAACGCCGACTCCCGACCCCGTGCCGTACGCCGTTTCGTCGTACGGCGGCGGTCCTGGGTTGCAGTTGCTTGGGATGTGAGTGACGTCGACTCGATAGGTGGCCCCGACGAGCTTCGACCCGACGATGCAGAAGAAGTCGACCGTCGGGGTGGAGTCCGGGTCGTTCTTCGTCGCGAAGGTCGTCGCAGCGGCCTGGGCAGTGCTGTTGGGGAGCTCGTAGGCGCCGGCATGCGCGGCCGAGTCGATGGTGTCGTGCAGTTCCTGCCGCTCGTTCGCCTGCATGGTGATGTCCACCGCCAGGGCCGCCATGCCGAACAGCACCACCATCAAGACGGCCATGAAGATCGCCACGACGCCGCGCTCTCTGCGAGGCGCGTGCCTGGTGCGTGTGACGCGGGTCCTCACTCGACCCTCATCTCGGTGGTCTTGCTGAGATCTATGTGGTCGCTGAACGACATACCGACCGGGGTGATCCAGGTGTGCGGGTAGTCGACGCGGACGATGACGACGTCACCGCTGACGGCGTGCGTGTTGACGTTCGGGCAAGCGGACCCGTCAGCCTTGCGGCAGGTGACCGTCACAGAGACATCGACCGGGTCGAGCATGGGAAGGGCCGACTTCACGACGCTGGTGATGTCTGTCTTGTTCGGGTTCAGAGAACCTTCACGCACTCCCTCTCGCGCGGCGTTGTTCAACATCGTGTCGCGGTTGATCATCCAACCGAAGTCCACGATGCCGAAGACCAGGGTGATGAGCAGGCCCGCCACGAGGGCAAACTCCACCGCCGCCGCACCGTGCTGCTCGCGTGCAGACACACGTCCCATCGCCGAATTCCCCCCCTGGGAATATTGCTGATCAAACCACCTTAGGAGCGCGGTTCGAACATCCCACTCAAATCGGTCATTACGACCCAAGCTGGCGGTTGCGCATAGCTACGCAAGGGGGTGGACATTCCGAGTAAAGCCCAGGACGTGGGGAAACGTATGAGGCAGCTGGCTTCAGATGTGCCAGGTGTGACTGATGAGCCGCTCGCTGCGCTCGCTCTCAGCGCTCGCCGCCGTGCTGGATTGGCGGCTCACGCTCTCCGCTCGCAGGCTCGCTTCTAGCGCTCGCCGCCGGGTTTCCACAGAACGTCGCCCTGCGCCCGGTTCGCGTACCTGGCCAGGATGAAGAGCAGGTCGCTGAGCCGGTTGAGGTACTTGATCGCGAGGATGTTCATCGTGTCGCCGTGCTGCTCGAACGCCGCCCAGGCGGCCCGCTCGGCGCGACGGGTGACCGTGCGGGCGACGTGGAGCATCGCAGCGCCCGGCGTACCTCCGTTGATGATGAAGGAGCGGAGGTTCTCCAGTGGCTCGTTGTACTGGTCGCACCAGGCCTCGAGCCGGTCGATGTAAGCCTGCTCGATCCGCAACGGTGGGAACTCCGGGTTCTCCACGACCGGGGTGCAGAAGTCCGCGCCCACGTCGAACATGTCGTTCTGGACGGTGGTCAGCAGCTACACCACGTCCTCCTCCAGCGCGCCGAGAGAGATGGCTGCGCCGATGTGCGCGTTGGCCTCGTCCACGTCGGCGTACGCGTGCAGACGCAGGTCGTTCTTCGACGTGGTGCTCATGTCACCGAGCCGGGTCTGCCCTTCGTCGCCGGTACGGGTGTAGATGCGGGTGAGGTTGACCATGCAGCCACCCTAGAGGGCCCCTCGGGCGAACGACACGAGTGTGCCGAGTGGGATAAGTCGCACACCCTCTACCATCAGGCTGGTGGACGGATTCCAGGTCACGGCAGAGGGCCCCCTGTCGCAGCCGCTGCACGGCACGGTGCACGTCGGCGGTGCGAAGAACAGCGCGCTGAAGCTGATGGCGGCGGCCTTGCTTGCGCCCGGGCGCTCGGTGATCACCAACGTCCCCGACATCCTCGACGTCAAGGTGATGGCGCAGCTGCTCGAGAGGCTCGGCTGCACTGTCGACGTGGAGCACCCTGACCTGACTGCGCTCGGTCCAGGTGCCGTGACCCAGGACCTCAGCGGCCGCGTGACGATCGACGTCCCGGAGGCGCTCGAGCACGAGGCGCCGTACGACGTGGTGCGCCGCCTTCGTGCGTCGATCGCCGTACTGGGCCCGCTGGTGGCCCGCTGCAGACGAGCCAAGGTCGCCCTTCCAGGCGGCGACAACATCGGCTCGCGCGGCCTGGACATGCACATGACCGGCCTCGAGGAGCTCGGTGCCACCGTGCACATCGAGCACGGCTTCGTCGTGGCGGAGGCTGCGACGGGCCTCAAGGGTGCGCACCTGTGGCTGGACTTCCCGAGTGTCGGCGCGACCGAGAACCTCTTGATGGCCGCCGTCCTGGCGCCTGGTCGCACGGTGATCGACAACGTGGCGCGCGAGCCGGAGATCATCGATCTCTGCGAGATGCTGCTCCAGATGGGAGCGCAGATAGAGGGCGTCTCCACCTCGACGCTGGTGGTGGACGGGGTCGAGCGGCTTCGTCCGGTGGAGCACGCCACGGTGTCTGACCGGATCGTCTCCGGCACCTGGGCCTTCGCCACCGCGATCGCCGGAGGCGACCTCGTCGTCGGGGGAGGGCGCGCGCACCATCTCGACATCGTGCTGGACAAGATGGTCTCGGCAGGTGCGACCGTGGAGCCACGCGACGACGGGTTCCGGATCTGCGTGGACCGCAGGCTGGAGTCCTTCGACGTCGTCACCCTGCCCTACCCGGGCTTCCCCACCGACCTGCAGCCGTTCGCGATGGCGCTCGCTGCCGTCAGCGACGGTACGGCGATGATCACCGAGAACGTCTTCGAGGCGCGCTTCATGTTCGCCCAGGAGCTGGCCCGGCTCGGCGCCGATCTCCGCACGGACGGGCACCACGCCGTCGTACGCGGGAGGCCCGAGCTCTCCGGCGCCCCCGTCATCGCGCACGACATCCGCGCCGGTGCCGCCCTCGTCCTCGCCGGCCTGGCGGCCAGGGGTACGACGACCGTCGCGGAGTCGCACCACATCGACCGCGGTTACCCGCACTTCGTCGAGGTGCTGAACGGGCTGGGCGTGGACATCGCCCGCGTCGAGGTCGAGGACTTCGAGCGCTGACCGTCCGGAAGCGACGGATCGAGACACACCCGTAATACGGACGAGGCAACCAACCGGCTGTGGCGTACGTCATAGTGGTAAAGGCCACTCGCAACAGCTCGGGGAGGGTGGCTTGCTGCGAATTCGGGGAGTGGTATGGAAGTCACCACGAACGGCGCCACGCTGTTCATGGCGGGCCGTCTGGACGGACGGTCCACGAGCATGGTCCGCGAGGCCCTCTACCAACACATCGAGCAGGTCTCCGGCGACGTCGTCGTTGACCTCAGCGAGGTCGAGTCCATCGACGCCGCGGCCCTGAAGATGCTGGCCGCAGCGACGATGCTGATGGAGCGCGACGGCCGCCACCTCACCCTGCGCGGCTGCAGCCCCGCCCTGCGCCGGATCATCATGTTCACAAGGATGCGCCGACTGGTGCAGATCGAGCGGGAGACCGCCTGAGTTTGTGACCTACTTGGCACGTGACTCAGTTCACAGCCTGGTTACCGACGGGTTCGTCTCGCCGTAGTCTCCACCTCATGAGCCAGATGCCTCGAGACCGGGACAAGCCCTGGGTGATGCGGACCTACGCCGGACACAGCTCGGCGTCCGAGTCCAACGCGCTGTACCGCCGCAACCTGGCCAAGGGCCAGACCGGGCTGTCGGTCGCCTTCGACCTGCCCACGCAGACCGGCTACGACCCGGACTCGCCGCTGTCCCGCGGTGAGGTCGGCAAGGTCGGCGTCCCGGTCCCGCATCTCGGTGAGATGAGGCGACTGTTCGAGGGGATCCCGCTCACCGAGATGAACACCTCGATGACCATCAACGCGACCGCGATGTGGCTGCTGGCGATGTACCAGGTCGTGGCCGAGGAGCAGGCAGGTGAGGGCGCCGACCTCGACGCGGTGCACGCGCAGCTCGCGGGGACGACTCAGAACGACATCATCAAGGAGTACCTCTCCCGCGGGACCTACGTCTTCCCGCCCGAGCACTCCTTGCGGCTGACCAGCGACCTGATCGCCTACACGGTCAACCACATCCCCAAGTGGAACCCGATCAACATCTGCAGCTACCACCTGCAGGAGGCCGGCGCGACGCCGACGCAGGAGCTGGCCTACGCGATGTGCACCGCGATCGCCGTGCTCGATGCGGTCCGCGACTCCGGTCAGGTGGCCGCCGACGACTTCGAGCGCGTCGTTGGCCGGATCTCCTTCTTCGTCAACGCCGGGGTGCGGTTCGTCGAGGAGATGTGCAAGATGCGCGCCTTCGTCGAGCTGTGGGACGAGGTGACCCGAGAGCGCTACGGCGTCACCGACCCGAAGATGCGCCGCTTCCGGTACGGCGTCCAGGTGAACTCGCTCGGCCTGACCGAGGCCCAGCCCGAGAACAACGTGCAGCGGATCGTGCTCGAGATGCTCGGTGTGACCCTGTCCAAGGACGCCCGCGCCCGCGCCGTACAGCTGCCCGCGTGGAACGAGGCGCTCGGCCTGCCCCGGCCCTGGGACCAGCAGTGGTCGCTGCGGCTGCAGCAGGTGCTCGCCTTCGAGTCCGACCTGCTCGAGTACGACGACATCTTCGAAGGCTCCAAGGTGGTCGAGGCGAAGGTGGCCGACCTGGTCGCGGGAGCGCGGGAGGAGATGGACCGCGTCCAGGCGATGGGCGGTGCGATCGCCGCGGTGGAGTCGGGGTACATGAAGCAGGCACTGGTGTCCTCCCACGCCGCGCGACGGGCCCGGATCGAGGCCGGCGTCGACAAGGTGGTCGGGGTCAACTGCTTCGAGACCACCGAGCCTTCGCCGCTCACCGCGGACCTCGACGCCGCGATCCAGACCGCCGACCCGGAGGCCGAGCGGTCCGCGATCGCTGGGCTCAAAGAGTGGCGCGAGCAGCGCGACGACTCAGCGGTGAAGGCGGCTCTCGCGAAACTGGCCGAGGACGCCAAGTCCGGGGTGAACCTGATGGTGGCGACGCTGGCCGCAGCGCGTGCCGGCGCCACCACGGGGGAGTGGGCCGGGACGTTGCGCGAGGTGTTCGGCGAGTTCCGCGCGCCGACCGGCGTCTCGGGAGCGGTCGGCGTGGCCGAGGCCGGCGCCGAGCTGGCCGCGGTCCGCGAGGAGGTACGACGGACTGGGGAGGCCCTCGGCGGCCGGCTGCGTCTGCTCGTGGGCAAGCCAGGGCTCGACGGGCACTCCAACGGTGCCGAGCAGGTCGCGGTCCGGGCACGCGACGCCGGCTTCGAGGTGGTCTACCAGGGAATCCGGTTGACCCCGGAGCAGATCGTCGCGGCCGCCGTGGCCGAGGATGTGCACTGCGTGGGCCTCTCCATCCTCTCCGGCTCCCACATGGAGCTGGTGCCTGCCGTGCTCGAGGGGATGCGCGGGCGCGGGCTGACCGACGTCCCGGTGATCGTGGGTGGGATCATCCCAAGCGCGGACGCCGCGCGACTAAAGGAGATGGGCGTCGCCGCGGTGTTCACGCCCAAGGACTTCGGGCTCACCGAGATCATGGGCGGCATCGTCGAAGCCATCCGCAGGGCGAACGCGCTCACCTAGGCCGGTCCCCGTGGCGGCCAGCGGCACCGCGGGGGTCCCGGCTACGGCGCGCCGTTCGCGACAGTGACCTCGACCGGAGCCGACTCGGCGGACTCGCCGTTGCGGTCGTGGACGATTGCGGTCAGCGTGTGTGGACCGTCGTTGTCCAAGGCCGTGTCCCAGTCGAACTCGTAGGGGGCACCCTCGTCGTAGTCGAAGGGAACCCCGTCGATGAGGAGGTCGACGTAGTCGATTGCGGCGCCGCTGTGCGCGTTCTTCGTCGCCTTGACGAGCACCGTCACCTGCCCGCTGACCGTGGCGCCGTCGCCGGGCGAGGTGATGCTGATCATGGGCGCCGGGCTCAGCGGCGTCACGGGCTGCGAGGCGTGCGGAACCGACCCGCCCTTCTGGTTGTGTGCCACCACCGAGAACGTGTAGTCCTTCGCCGGGTCGAGACCGGTGAACCTGGTCCTGCTCCTCAGTCCACCGACCGACTTCACGGTCCGTTGGTGCTGGCCCGGGGAGGCGGTCACGACGTACTTGGTGATGATCGAGCCGTTGTCGGCGGGTCGCTCCCAGGTGACGTCCGCGCCGTTGACCAGGGGAGTTGCGGTCACCGACGCCGGGGCGTCCGGCACCCGGGGAGCCGGGGCGTTGAACTGCACCGAGACCCTCGCGGCGCCGGAGGTCTGGCTGGTGGTGGTGAAGCGGATCCGCTCCGGGCTGGTCCAGCTGCTCCCGACCGGGAGTCGGGTCCGGTCCCACTCGTGGAAGCTCCTGCCTCCGACCCTGCCGAAGCCACTGCCCGGCATCAGGTCGAGCAGCTGAGGTTCGCTGCGAGTGCCGTTGCCGCGAACGCGCAGCACGACGCCGAATGCCCCCGGAGCGAAGGCGGAGTCGACGCCGGACTTGGTGCGGTACTCCAGCCAGTACGACCTGGAGCGGGACGCCTTCACCCGCATGGCCTTCACACCGGGGCCGGTCGTGGCGTACGGCGCCAAGGTCCGCGTGCCGCTGCTGGACAGCGTGGCCAGCTTCTGGAGCCAGCCGAGCCGCTGCTTGTGGAAGGCCTGGAAGTGGCCGGGGCCACGGTTGCCCATCACGTCGAAGGAGTCGCCGTAGCCGACCACGTTGCAGCTTCGCGACCAGGTCACCTGCGTGCGGCCCGAGTAGCACTCGCGCCCGTTGGCGTGCCGCAGCCCGAGGTTGTGGCCCTGCTCGTGCACTGCGACGTCGTAGGACAGCGAGCCGAACTGCCAGACGAAGGGGCCGGGCATCGAGCCCAGGCCGAGCATGCCCTGACCGTTGCAGGGGAGGTAGAGCACGTAGCGGCTGTAGGAGTTCAGGTTGAACCCGGCTCGCTTGGCGCGGGTCAGCGCGCGGTCCATGCTCTCGTAGGCCGAGTAGGTGCAGCCCGAGGGGCGAGGGATTCGCAGCCACGGCGTCACGGTGCCGGTGATCGAGTAGCGCCCGTGCGACACCTCCTCGAACCAGGCCTTGCCCTTGCGCAGGAAGGTCGACCGGGCCTGGGCGGTGGTGGGCCTCGCCGGGCGGTTCCTCGTCCAGTAGGCCCGCATCACCAGGACCCTGTCGGCGCGGTGAGATGCCGGCCCCACGATGCGCGCCGCCGAGCCTTCGATGGCCCCGATCGAGCTCACGTCCAGGGTGCGAGCACCCTCGAGGCGCCCGGTGACGGTGACCAGGGCGCCCGGTTGTGGCGCGTCGTTGGGTCCGAGGTCGAGCCAGTAGGTGCCTTCGCCGGTGCGCACGGCGTGGAGCGCGGACTCACCCGTCGTACCGATGGCGGCCAGGCGCTCGTAGCGTCCCTGCACGGTGATCGTGTCGTCCGTAGCGCTGGACGTGCCGGGATGGGCGAGCAGGACTGCCGCGAGTGCGACGAGTCCGACGAGCGTGCGACAAGCGAGCGAACGACGAGCCATGATTACCCCCAAGAAACATGGCTCAGAGCCCCGCCGAGCGGGCCGCCGCACCATGAGCAACCCGGGAATGTTAGCCGGTCCTGGGCTGGTATGTCCCGAAAAGCGTGGCTCGGTTAGGTTAGGCAACCCTTAGTCTGACTGTTATCGTGCTCTCGTGCCGCCCAAGCCGAAGAAGAAGTGCTGCGTGTCCAAGCCACGCTGCAAGCGCTGCCCGCTCCGCCTCCTGGCGGAGGGGAAGCTGCCTGACGGCTACACCGTGAAGAAGCGGAAGCTGGTCAAGGTCGACGGCAAGAAGAAGTCCGGCAAGGGCAAGGGCGCGAAAGTCCCCGCAGCCGCCTGAGGCGGCTGGGCCCCGCGCTGCCTAGGATGGTCGCGCCACCACCCCGCCCGGAGGAAACCCGATGCCTGCAGAGCGATTCATTGACCAGCTCAACGCCCAGATCGGCAACGAGTTCTCTGCTCATCACCAGTACGTCGCCTGCGCGGTCCACTACGACGCGCTCACGATGCCGCAGATGGCTGCCTTCTTCTACAAGCAGGCCGTCGAGGAGCGCGAGCACGCGATGATGATGGTGCAGTACCTCCTCGACACCGACGCGCCCGTGCGCATCCCCGGCGTCGAAGCCCCCACCACAGACTTCGCGGATGTGATCGCCCCGCTCAAGCTGGCCCTGGAGCAGGAGAAGCGGGTCACCCAGCAGATCTACGAGCTGACGAAGATCGCGCGCGAAGAGTCCGACTTCGCCTCCGAGCAGTTCATGCAGTGGTTCATCAAGGAGCAGGTCGAGGAGGTCTCCACGATGAGCGACCTGCTCACCGTGGTCACCCGCGCTACCGACGACATCGAGGCGATCGAGGAGTACGTCGCGCGCGAGCAGAGCGGGCCCGACCACGACCCGACCGCTCCGCGCGTGGCCGGCGCCTGACGCAGCCCGGCGGGTCCGGACCGGCCGGGGCACACCGGCGCGGGGCTCAGCCCGGCGGACGTGAGCTCGCGGTGGCATTGGGGCAGAACGCCTCGCGCGGTGAGCCCGTGTGCACCTCCTCGGGCAGCGTCACGCCGACCGCGTCGGTGAGCACTCCTGCCTTCTCGACCGTCAGGTTGACCTCTGTGGCGAAGCTGCCCGCACGTGCGGACAAGGTCTCGCAGGAGTGCATCAGCATGCTCAACCGGACGGTGGCTCGCTCCCCGGCGGGGATGGTGAACCGCTCGCTGCCGTCGGCGTCGGTGATGCTCAGGTAGCGGAACAGTCGCGGCTCTCGGGACAGCGGCGCGAGGCCGGTCACGGTCAACGGGAGCGGCCCGTCGTTGGACAGCGTGAACGAGTAGGCCAGGGTCCCTCGGTCGTCGTACCGGACCTGGCGGATCGTCCGACCGCCGACCCGGAACACCGCGCTCTGCTCCGTGCCCTGCACGGTGGTGGGCCCGTGCGCGGCCAGGTGCGGGTCACTGGTGGCCGCTGCCACACCGGCGCCTGCCACCACGAGCAGCATCGTGATGGTTGCGACGAGAAGCTTTCGAGTCACGCGCTCACCCGCGGGTGTAGAGGGCGATCGAGCGACGACGCACCCCGCCCAGGCCGAGCAGGATCAGCGCCGCGGCGACGATCGTGCCGGCACCGAGCGCCATAGTGCCACCGCCTGGACCGGCCGGAGCTGAGGCGGCACTCATCTCGAGCGGTCCGGACGGTGCCTGCTCGGTGGGCTTTTCGGGGCTCTCGAACCAGTTGCACTCCGGCGGGTGCCGCCAGGTCGGGTCGTTGCGGTCGTACTGGCTGCAGCTGAGGAAGCCCGCGTCCTTCACCGCCGAGGTGCCGGGCAGGAACTGCGAACCGCCGTCCTCGCAGGGACCGGGGTCGACGAGGAAGTTATCGGTCGGGCCGCCCTCGCGCGACGAGGTGTTGTCCTCCCAGCAGTTGCCGACGCCCTGGTCGTCCCACCAGTGGTCCATGCCGTTGTGGGCAATCGAGCCGTTCGGACGGATCCCCAGGGTGTTGGCGAAGGTGCGGTTCCCGTTGGAGGTGTCGTAGAGCTTGCTGGGGTCGTACTCGTCACGCAGCGGCGAGGGCACCCAGAACTGCATCGTGCCGTAGCGCCAGTTGTCGTAGATCAGGTTGTGGTCGGTGGAGTTGAAGTTGCCGCCGGCGATCAGCACGCCGGTGCCGACCGGGGTCGGGATCACCGGGCAGACCGTGCCCTTCATGTAGCCGCGTTCCTCCATCGGCTTGGCGCAGATGCCGGTGTCGACGTACCGCTCGTAGTAGTTCTCGTTGTTGCTGTAGATCCGGTTGTTGTTCCACCGTGCGTGGTCCTGCGGCAGCCCGGGGTGGTCGGGGAACAGCGAGTCCGTGGCGATGCCGGTCGAGTTGTTGAAGAAGTCGTTGTGGTGGGCCCACACGGAGTTCCCGGCCGTGCCCGAGTAGCCGAGGGTGTTGTCGTGGCTCTTGTTGTGACGGATCTCGATCGAGTAGCGCGTCGGCTCGAACTGGTCGCTCTCGCCGTTGATGTCGGAGGCCGAGCCGGGGTAGATGCCGGAGTCGCCGTTGAAGTACGTGTCGGTGTGCTCGATCAGGCCATGGTCGCTGGCGAAGGCGAGGATGCCGTACTCGTCGTTCCCGCGCGCGACGACTCGGTCCACCACGAATCCGTCGGTCTCCATGACGTAGAGCGCGTTGAACTCCGCCTGCTGGACGGTGAAGTTGCGCAGGTAGACACCGCCCGCGCGGTCGGCACGGATCGCGTTGAGCTTGCTGAACCGGTTGTCGATGGTGACCTCGTCCCTGCTGGCGCCGGTGCCGACGATCTGGGTCCCGCAGAGGTGGCTGTCGCACGAGATCGAGTCGTTCTTCGGGGTCTGGTCACCGAAGATCGCGATCAGGTTGAGGTTGTGCGGGCAGCGCAGCTGGTCGGAGTAGGACAGTGCGATCGGACCGGTGTCGTCGCCGCCGCCCGGGCCGCTCTCCGCCGCTCCGCTGTCGGGGGAGGACAGGCTGCCGATGTACTGCGAGACGTCGAGCGGGTCGTCGGAGTCGGTCCGCAGGTTCGAGCAGTACGACGACTTGCGCTGGTTGGCCCACCGGCGCTCGGTGTAGTAGCCGGGAAGCACGTAGATCGACGTCCGGGGCTTCTGGATGCTGTTGATCGCGGTCTGGATCGAGCCGAAGCGGCACTCGGCGAGCAGGGCGCGGTTCCTCGCCTTGAGTGCGCCCGGCTCCATCTGCCGGATCCGCTGCTCGCTGTCAGGACGGCACACCACCCGGTGTCTCGGGTTGTCCAGCCCCAGGAACTCCGGCCGCTCGCCGGAGCCGTCCGGGAAGGCCGCGGCTCTCTCCTCGTGGGCCGAGGCGGGAGCCGTCAGGCCGAGGGCGAGGAGCGCGATCAGCGGGACCAGGACACGGGTGCGCGAGCGGATCATCCGAGACATGACCCGTGTAACGAGCGTTTACACGTGAGGTTATGCACATGTCCAGGGGCCCGGATCGCCATTTGGCGGCAACGGCACCTGGATCGGGCTTCGTCGAGTGCTTGCCGCGCCAAATGAAGCCGACCCGTCGAGGTGACCCGCCGCCCTTGTACCTAGCCTGGATCGAGAATGCCGAGGGCTAGCCTGAAGCGGACCCGGGAAGGCGGGGGAGGAGGGGCTTCGATGCGGCGGTGGCTGGCGTCTGTGAGTGCAGCGGCGCTGATCGCCCTGGCCGGGTGTGCCGGCTCCGACGACGCCGCGCCCTCGGGAAGCGCTGGCAGCCCGCCGACGAGCCTGGGCGGCAGCCTCGACGCCCCGGTGACGCCGCCGGCCGAACCGATGGACGAGCTCGAGCGGCCCATTGCGGACCTGCTCGCCACCCGGCTCGAGCAGCACGGCCTCAGCCTTGACTACCTCAGCTGTCCTCAGCGAGGCCGCAAGGCACCGACCGTGCTGGTCTGCTCTGGTTACTTCGACGGGATCACCGGCGACGTCGAGGTGCACCTGACCCGGGGCCGGGGCGGGGCGGTCGAGTTCGACGCCCAGCTCGGCGGCGGCGTGATCGCCACGGCCAGTCTGGTCAGGCGTCTGCAGGACCAGGGCTACACCGACGTCGACTGCGGCGACCAGGCGGCCTACCGGAGCGAGGTCGGCAGCCGGCTGGTCTGCTCGGTGAACGACGGGGGCACCACCAAGTACCTCGTCGCCACCGTGGTCGATGCCGCCGGATCGGTGGAGATCGAGGACTACTGACGCCCGGTCGGGCAGACTCTCCCCATGGCACGGGTCGTCGTGATCGGGGCAGGCGTGGTCGGGCTGTCGTGCGCGGTGCGTCTGCTGGAGCGCGGGCACCAGGTGGACGTGGTCGCCCGGGACCTACCGCTCGAGACGACCTCCGCTGTCGCTGCCGCAATCTGGTACCCGTACCGGGCCTTCCCCTTCGAACGGGTCACGGCGTGGTCGGCCGCGTCGTACGCCGAGTTCGAGAAGCTCGCGCACGTGGATGCCGCCGGAGTCCGGATGGTCGAGGGAACTCAGCTGCACCGCACTCGTACGGCGGACCCCTGGTGGGTGAGCGCGGTGCCCTCACTGACCAGGGTCACCGCCATGTCGGCGCCGTACGTCGACGGCTGGACCTTCACCACACCGGTGGTGGAGATGCCGGTCTACCTGCGTTGGCTGACCGCTCGGATCACCGAAGCCGGAGGGACGATCAGTCGGATGGCGCTGAACGGGCTGCCGGACCAGGCAGAGATCGTGGTGAACGCCAGCGGCCTCGGTGCCCGGCTGATGGCCGACGACGGAAGCGTGCAGCCTGTGCGTGGCCAGGTCGTCTACGTCGAGCAGGTCGGGCTCGACCGGTGGTGGCTCGACGACGGCGGTCCGACGTACGTCGTGCCGCGCAGCAAGGACATCGTGGTCGGCGGCACCGATGAGGAGGGCGATTGGAGCCGTACGCCAGACCCCGACACGGCGCACCGGATCCTCGAGCGCGCGGCCGTGCTGGTTCCGGAGCTGGCGCGCGCCAAGGTGCTGAGGCACAAGGTGGGACTGCGCCCGGCGCGCCCCCAGGTCCGCCTCGAGGAGGAGCGCCGCGGTACGTCGCGAATCGTGCACTGCTACGGCCACGGAGGCGCCGGTGTCACGCTGTCGTGGGGGTGTGCCGACGAGGTTGCCGGCCTGGTCGGACCCGCCGAGTGAACCTGCTTCCGGACGCAGGTGGAGCGGGCCCGGGCCGCGAGGTTGTGCTCGAGACGGGTCGCCTGCTGCTCAGACCTTGGCGGGTAGCCGATGCTGTCGTGCAGCGTGAGCTGTGGACCGAACGTGATCCTCGAGTACCGCCGCACCGCCGGACCGACGCGGACGGACACCCCACCGTCTCAGACCTCGAGGAGTCGATCCGCGCCAACCAGCCATCGTCGATCGGGTTGCTGGCGGTTCAGCGGAAGGACGCTCGTGACGTCATCGGCTACTGCGGGCTGGTCGCCAGTGGACGAGGTTCGGAACGAGAACCGGAACTGGCGTTCGAGCTGCTACGCCGGGTCTGGCGTCAGGGGTACGCGACCGAGGCCTCTTTGGCGGTTCTCGACTGGGCGAGGTCGTCCGGGTACGAACGTCTGTGGGCCACGGTCTGGGACTGGAACACCGCTTCTCGCCGAGTGCTGGCCAAGCTCGGGTTCACCGAGACCGAGCGAAAAGAAGTGGACGCGGCCTACGGGACCACCCTGTTCACCACGAGACGGCTCTGACGCCCACGACGTTGTCGACATCCGCTGCTCGGCCCGACCGATTCAGTGGTCGGCCGACTGACGAGGTTCCAGTCGACGTGGCATTCAGCTCTTCGTCCGCCATGTTGGAGGGGTTGCATCCCTTCGAAACACGCGACCCCCGTGACGACGTGCGCCACGGGGGTCGTGCGTTCGGTGATCCGAAGGTGTCAGTCGCCGACCAGCACGGAGTCCGTGCTGTCATCGTGCGGTCGCTCGGTTCTCGCCTTCTTCGGCGGGACCGTCTCGTGGTAGGTCTCGTTCAGCGCCTTCACGGTGGCGATGCACATCAGCACCATGACCACGGAGAAGGGCAGTGCCGTCGCGATGGAGGCCGTCTGCAGCGCGCTCAACGCGTTCGTGCCGCCGACCCACAGCAGGGCCGCTGCGACCAGGCCCTCGGTGATGCCCCAGAAAACCCGGCTCACCACCGGCGGGTTCAGGTCACCGCCACCGGCGAGCATGTCCACCACCAGCGAGCCCGAGTCGGAGGAGGTGACGAAGAAGGTCACCACCAGCAACAGGGCAACGACGCTCACGATCGCTCCGAGCGGCAGACCGTCGAGCATCGTGAACAGCGCCTTCTCCGAGGCCAGGCCGACGAGACCCCCGCCCCCGAAGAGCTCGCGGTAGATGCCGGCGCCGCCGAAGACACTGAACCAGAAGAAGGTGATCAGAGTCGGCACCAGCAGCACGCCCAGGGTGAACTCCCGCACGGTGCGCCCGCGCGAGATCCGGGCGATGAAGACACCGACGAACGGCGCCCAGCTGATCCACCAGCCCCAGTAGAAGGCGGTCCAGTTCACGACGAAGTCATTGCCCTGGACGAAGGCGTCGGAGGCGAACGTCGTCGACAGCACGTTTTGCAGGTAGTAGCCGAACGAGGCGACGAACTCGCGGATGATGAACAGCGTCGGGCCGGCGACCAGCACGAACAGCATGAGGAAGCCGGCGAGGCCGATGTTCAGGTTGGACAGCCACTTGATGCCGCGGCCCAGGCCGCTGACCACCGAGACCACGGCGAAGCTGGTGATGATGCCGATCAGGATCAGCTGTGCGGTCAACGAGACGCCGGTGACGCCGAGGAAGTCGAGCCCGGCGTTGACCTGCAGTACGCCGAGGCCCAGCGAGGTCGCCACGCCGAAGACCGTGCCGAAGATGGCGGCGACGTCGATGGCGTCACCGAGCCTGCCCTTGACCCGGTCGCCCAGCAGCGGCTCGAGCGCCCAACGGATCGACAGGGGGCGACCCTTGCGGTGGACGGCGAAGGCGAGGGCGAGACCGACGACCACGTAGATGGCCCACGCGTGCAGGCCCCAGTGGACATAAGTCAGGTGGATGGCGTGCTCGGCGGCCGGGACCGTCTCTCCGGTGAAGCCGGTGCGCTCCGGGGGGTTGGCGTAGTGCGACAGCGGCTCGGCGACGCCCCAGAACATCAGCCCGATTCCCATGCCGGCGCTGAACAGCATCGCGAACCAGGACAGGCGCGAGAACTCAGGCTTCTGGTCATCCTGCCCCAGTCGGATTCTCCCGTAGCGGCTGAAGCCCACCCACAGCGAGAAGACGACGAAGCCGGCGACGATCAGGATGTAGTACCAGCCGAGCCCGCCGGTGATCCACCCGTTGACCTTGGTCAACGCCGTGGACATCCCCTTCGGGAAGACCATGCCGAGCCCGACGAATAGCAGGATCAGGCTTGCGGCCGGGTAGAACACCCCAGGTTTGACGTGCTCCTTGAAGCTGGTCGGTCTAGACGGTTGCGCGGTTTCCATTCTCTCCTCCGGCCGATATTCGGTTCTGGGGGCAGCCACGCCGCTGATGGCACGGGTGCAGCCACCAGTTGGGTCGTACCCACAAGGCACACAAGGCACACAACGTGCCGAGTCGTGCTCAAGGGGTGTTGATCAGAACAAACGGGCAGACGGGTCGTCCATGCCCCGTAGTGCGTCGTAGTCGACCACGGCGCAGGTGATGCCGCGGTCGGTGGCAAGAACCCTCGCCTGGGGTTTGATCTCCTGCGCCGCGAAGATGCCACGGACGGGCCGCAGCTTCGGGTCACGGTTGAGCAGCTCGAGGTACCGGGTGAGCTGCTCGACGCCGTCGATCTCGCCACGGCGCTTGATCTCCACCGCCACCGAGGCGCCCGCCGCGTCGCGACACATGAGGTCCACGGGGCCGATCGCGGTCGGGTACTCCCGGCGTACCAGGGTCAACCCCTCAGCGAGGTGCGCGGGGTGCTCGGCGAGCAGCTCCTGCAGGTGCTTCTCGACGCCGTCCTTCTGCAGCCCCGGGTCAACCCCGAGGTCGTGGATGGTGTCGTGCAGGATCTCCTCGAGCAGGATCCGGAGCGTGTCGTCGTCCTTGCCGGTGACCGTCCACTCCACCGTGCCCTCGTCGTTGGTCATCTCGACCACCTTGCACGGCGGAGACATCCAGTTCAGCGGCTTGTACGAGCCGCCGTCGGAGTGCACCAGGACCGATCCGTCGTTCTTGACCAGGATCAGTCGCGTGGCCATCGGCAGGTGGGCGGTGAGCCGACCTGCGTAGTCAACCTGGCACTTCGCGATAACTAGACGCACAGCCAGGGAGGTTACCGAACGCCCGGACCTCACCGGGGTAGGCGGTCGTCGGCGGGTGAAGTACCTCACGGCACGGATCCCGCGCGACATGCCATGATTCCGCCCATGACCACCACTGGACGGGACTTCAAGACCATCGGCGTCATCGGGCTCGGCACCATGGGTGCCGGTATTGCTGAGGTTTTCGCCCGGAACGGCTACCAGGTCGTCGGCGTGGAGCGCAACGACGACTCCCTCGAGCGCGGACGCGAGCACGTCCAGCACTCCACCGACCGGGCCGTGAAGCGGGGCAAGCTCAGCGCCGACGAGCAGGCCGACCTCGTGGGGCGGATCAACTTCACCACGAACCTCGGTGACGTGAAGGAGTGCGACCTCGTGATCGAGGCGGTCATCGAGCACCTCGACGTCAAGCAGGACCTGTTCCGTCAGCTCGACGCGATCGTCGGGCCCGAGACCATCCTGGCCACGAACACCTCCTCGCTGTCGGTCACCGAGATCTCCACCGCCACCTCGCACCCGGGCCGCGTCATCGGCATCCACTTCTTCAACCCGGCGCCGGTGCAGCACCTGGTCGAGATCATCCGGACCGTGGTCACCGAGCCGCACGTGCTCGAGGACGCCGCCGAGCTGGCCCGCTCGCTGGACAAGATCCCCGTGGTCTGCGGCGACAAGGCCGGCTTCATCGCCAACGCACTGCTCTTCGGCTACCTCAACCACGCCGTGTCGATGTACGAGAACCACAACGCCTCACGCGAGGACATCGACGCGGCGATGCGGTTCGGGTGCGGCTACCCGATGGGCCCGCTGGCGCTGCTGGACCTGATCGGTCTGGACACGGCCTACGAGATCCTGGACACGATGTACAAGCAGGGCCGCGACCGCCTGCACGCCCCGGCGCCGATCCTCAAGCAGATGGTCACCGCGGGGATGCTCGGCCGCAAGACGGGCCGTGGTTTCTACACCTACGAGGCTCCCGACAGCCCGATCGTCGTACCCGACGCACTCACCCCGTCCGCCGAGGACCAGCCGCAGATCCGGCGCGAGATCACGAAGGTCGGCGTCGTCGGCACCGGCACCATGGCCACCGGCATCGTCGAGGTCTTCGCCAAGGCCGGGTACGACGTGGTGTACGTCGGACGCGCCCAGGACAAGGTCGACGGAGTCCGGGCCCGGATCGAGAAGTCGTTGGAGAAGGCGATCCAGCGCGGCAAGCTCGAGCAGTCGGACCGCGAGGCGACCCTGTCGCGGCTCGCCGGTTCCACCAACCTCGAGGACCTCAACGACGTCGACCTCGTGGTCGAGGCGATCGCCGAGGACCTCAAGGTCAAGACCGCGCTGTTCGAGAACCTCGACGAGATCTGCAAGCCCGGCGCGATCCTGGCGACCACCACGTCGTCGCTGCCGGTGATCTCCTGCGCCACCGCCACCAAGCGCCCTCAGGACGTGGTGGGCATGCACTTCTTCAACCCGGCTCCGGTCATGAGGCTCGTCGAGGTGGTCAGCACGGTCAGCACCGCCGACGAGGTCGCCGAGACCGTCCGGGCCCTGTGCGCGAAGGTCGGCAAGGTCGCCGTGTCCTGCGGCGACCGCGCGGGCTTCATCGTCAACGC
>JBFIWG010000016.1:0-20077 GCA_041606495.1 Nocardioidaceae bacterium | reverse complement strand
GGTCATCGCCGGGCCGCAGAAGCGCACCCGCCTGATGAGCGAGAAGGAGCGGATGATCACCGCCTACCACGAGGGCGGTCACGCCCTCGTCGCCGCGGCGCTCCCCGGCACCGACCCGGTGCACAAGGTGACGATCCTTCCCCGCGGACGCGCGCTGGGCTACACGATGGTGCTGCCGGACGAGGACAAGTACTCCCAGACCCGTTCGGAGATGCTCGACAAGCTGGCCTACATGCTCGGTGGCCGCGCTGCCGAGGAGATGGTGTTCCACGACCCCACCACGGGCGCCGGCAACGACATCGACAAGGCCACCTCGCTGGCCCGGGCGATGGTCACGCAGTACGGCATGACCGAGCGGCTCGGGGCGATCAAGCTCGGCGAGGCGCAGGGCGAGCCGTTCCTCGGCCGCGACATGGGGCACACCCGGAACTACTCCGAGGACATCGCTGCGATCGTCGACGAGGAGACCAAGAAGCTGCTCGCCACCGCGCACCAGGAGGCCTTCGACATCCTCGAGGAGAACCGCGACGTCCTCGACTCGCTGGTTCTCGCCCTGATGGAGAAGGAGACGCTGGACAAGGAAGAGGTGGCCGAGGTCTTCTCCGCGCTGCGCCGTCGTCCGGTGCGTCCTGCGTGGACCGGGTCCCCGACCCGCGAGCCGTCGACGATTCCGCCGGTGAAGGTGCCCAAGTCCGCGTCCAACGGGGCCGACCCCAACCAGCCGCAGAGCGAGGGTGCGGTCATCCTGACCCCGCCCGGCAGCGGCGGTGACGTGCACGGCGACCCCACCGTGTCATGACCGTCAACCGGGTCAGCCAGGAGCCACGCGCTGACATCCCGCCCTTCGACCAGCCGCGAGCCGAAGCGGCGGTCCGGGAGCTGCTGATCGCGATCGGCGAGGACCCGGACCGGGAGGGCCTGCAGGAGACGCCGGCCCGCGTGGCTCGCGCCTACGCCGAGCTGCTGGTGGGCATGCGGATGGATCCGAAGGAGGTGCTCACCACCACCTTCGACATCGGCCACGACGAGATGATCCTGGTGAAGGACATCGAGCTCTGGTCGATGTGCGAGCACCACCTGGTCCCGTTCACGGGTGTCGCGCACATCGGCTACATCCCCAACGAGGACGGTCGGATCACCGGCCTGTCCAAGCTGGCCCGTCTGGTCGACCTGTACGCCCGCCGGCCGCAGGTGCAGGAGCGACTGACCACCCAGATCGCCGAGTCGCTGATGGAGATCCTCCAGGCTCGCGGCGCGATCGTTGTGATCGAGGCCGAGCACCTCTGCATGACCATGCGCGGTGTGCGCAAGGCCGGAGCCAAGACCGTCACCTCCGCGGTGCGGGGCGTCATGCACAACGCCGCCACCCGCTCCGAGGCGATGAGCCTGATCATGCACGGAACCCGCTGACCACTTGGTGCTCAACCCTCAGGGATAGGGTCGCAGCATGTTCGCCAGCCCACCCCGGTACGTCGCCGGGCTCCCCACCCCGGGTCGAGCCCTGGTGATGGGCGTGGTCAACGTGACCCCGGACTCCTTCTCCGACGGCGGTCGCTGGCTGGACCCGGAGGTTGCCGTCAAGCACGCCCGCCAGCTGGTGCGCGACGGCGCCGACCTGGTCGACGTCGGAGGTGAGTCCACCCGACCCGGTGCGACCCGACCCAGCGCGCAGGAGGAGCTCGACCGCGTGCTCCCGGTCGTCACCTCCCTGGCCGCCGAGGGCGTGCTCGTCTCCGTCGACACCATGCGCGCCGAGGTGGCCGACGCGGCGTTGCGGGCGGGGGCGGTCCTGGTCAACGACGTGTCCGGGGGGCGTGCGGACCCGGAGATGTTCGACGTAGTGGCGCGGGCCGGGGCGCCGTACGTGCTGATGCACTGGCGGTCGCACTCGGACCGCATGCAGCAGGACGTGGAGTACGCCGACGTGGTGGCCGACGTCGTGGAGGAGCTCCGCGCGCAGCTCGAGCGGGCCCTGTCCGCAGGGATCGCCGCGGAGCGGATCGCCGTCGACCCGGGCATCGGGTTCTCCAAGACCGCCGAGCAGAACTGGGACGTCCTCGCCGGCATGGACGACCTGCATGCGCTCGGACATCCAGTGCTCATCGCCACCAGCCGAAAGCGGTTTCTCGGCGTGCTCCTCGCCGACGAAGACGGGGAGCTGAGACCTCCGGATCAGCGTGACGACGCGACCACCGCCACCGCCGCACTCGCCGCCGCGGCTGGTGCCTGGTGCATCCGCGCACACGCCGTACGCCCGATCGCGGACGCGGTCAGGGTCGCCGCGCACTGGGCGCAGAGAAAGGGGGACCGATGAGCAGCGAGCAGGACCGCACCGAGGTCGAGAAGGCCAACGCCGCCTTCTACGCGGCGTTCGAGGCCGGCGACCTCGACGCGATGACCGAGCTCTGGGTCGAGGACGCCGAGGCGCTGTGCGTGCACCCGGGGGCGCTCCCGGTGCGGGGTACGCCGGCGATCAACCGCTCCTGGGCACTGATCATGGCGAACACGCCCTACATCCAGTTCTTCCTCACCGACGTCGAGGTCAGCGTGCTGGCCGACGTGGCATCGGTGACGTGCACAGAGAACGTCCTGACCGCCGACGACAGCACCGACGACGGGTCCTTCGCGGGGGCCAAGGCGGTCGCCACGAATGTGTTCGTTCGCACAGCACAGGGCTGGCGGTTGTGGATCCATCATGCCTCCCCGGTAGTCTCGGGGGTCGATCATGAGGACTGAGGACGGCCGACGCCCCGCAACCGACAGGCTTGCCGTTCGCGGTATCGAGGCTTTCGGGCACCACGGTGTCTTCGACTTCGAGCGCCGGGACGGTCAGGTCTTCACGGTCGACCTCGTGCTGGGAATCGACACCCGCCCGGCAGCCGAGAGCGACGACTTGCAGGACACGGTCGACTACGGAACCCTCGTGGCGGCAGTGAAGAAGGCAGTGGAGACCGACCCGGTCGACCTGATCGAGGCCCTGGCGCAACGCATTGCCGAGGTTTGCTTGAGAGACGCCCGGGTGCAGTGGACAGAAGTGACCGTGCACAAGCCGGACGCCCCCATCGAAGCCACGTTCTCGGACGTGGCCCTGACCATATTTCGGAGCCGATCGTGACTGAGACCCCGAACCCGAACATCGTGGACGCCGACACCCTGACCGGAGAGATGCACCCCATCCGTCGGTCGGCGCTGTCCATCGGGTCGAACCTGGGTGAGCGTCTCGCCAACCTCCAGGGCGCCGTCGACTCCCTTGCGGACACACCCGAGGTGTGGGTGACCGCGGTCAGCCCGGTCTACGAGACGACGCCGGTGGACGCTCCTGCCGGCTCCAAGAACTTCCTCAACGCGGTCGTGCTCATCGACACCACGCTGTCGGCCCGCACCCTGCTGGACCGGGCGATGGCCATCGAGGACGCGTTCGGTCGCGAGCGCGGCGAGTCCGGGTCCCCGCGCACCCTGGACGTGGACCTGATCGTGGTCGGCGACCGTCGGTCCAACGACGAGGACCTGGTCCTGCCGCACCCCAAGGCGCACGAGCGCGCCTTCGTCCTGGCGCCGTGGCACGACGTCGAGGAGGACGCCGAGATCCCCGGACAGGGGCCGGTGGCCGAGCTGTTGGAGAAGGTCGGCACCGAGGGCGTCACCAGGCGTGACGATGTGGCGCTCGACCTGTAGTGAGCCGCGATCCCGGTCCTGACCAGGACCCTCTGGAAGACCGTCCACCCGAGCCCGAGGGCCACATCCGCACCACCGGGCCCGGGCCTCTGGTGATCTTCGCCCTTGTGGGGCTGATCCTCGGGTGGCTGCTGCGTCCGGTCAGTGTCCGGCTCAACGGCGCCGCTCCCACGGTGGGGTGGACGCCGGTGCTGGCGCTGATCCTCGTCGCCGTGATCCTCGGCGCGGTGGCCTGGACCACTCATCGCTCGCTGCACCGCCGTCATGAGCGCATCGAGCCTCACCGGGCGGTGAACCGTCTGGTTCTCGCCAAGGCCTGCGCCCTCGTCGGGGCGCTGGTGGGCGGTGGCTACTTCGGCTACGCGCTCAGCTGGTGGGGGGTCGCCGGTGCCGAGCTGGCGGGGCAGCGGGTGACCCAGTCCTTGGTCGCCGGGGTGGCCGGTGTGTCGATCGTCGCGGGATCGCTTTTACTCGAAAGAGCGTGTCGCGTCAATGGGGACAACTCCGGCAACCTACGCTGAGCGCATGGCCACTTCTTCCCCGAACCGTCGCCGTCAGCGCAGCGTGCGCGTCACCGTCGCCGTTGCCCTGCTCTCAGCCGCCACCGTCGCCGTACTCGCCGCCCTGCCGACCCAGTCGCCGGCCTGGCTCAGCGTCTCCTCCGTCTTCGCGCTGGTGTGCGGTTTCGCCGCTACCCGCATCGTCTACAACGAGCTGCTGCAGAGCCGCCGCGAGGCCGCCCTCGACCGCGCGTCGCAGGCCCAGGCCTACCGTTCGATGTTCTCCGAGCGCGCGGTCGAGCACGCGGAGTTCACCACCGCGATGACCGACCGGCTCGCCAGCCGCGACCGCTCCATCCGTGAGCTCGAGGGCACCATCGTGCTCGCCGAGAAGCGGGCCATGGAGGCAGAGACCCGGGTCAAGCGGGAGTCGCGTCGGGCGAACGAAGCGCTCGAGCTCGTCGAGGCCCTTCAGGAGCAGCTCGAGATCCGCAAGGCCGAGGAGGCCGACGAGCTCGCGACCTGGGACGGTTGGCAGGGCTCGATGGAGGCCGAGACCGTCGTGGACCTCCTCGCGTGGGAGGACAAGGTCAACGCCGGCAGCCAGGCCGCCGAGGCCGCTGCGGACCGCAAGCACGCCTGACCCGGTTCGGACGTTTCGTTCCGGATACGGGACACTGGGGTCGTGATTTCTACGAGCGCGAACCGTTCCGACGATCCGATCCACGACCTCGACCTGCCTGACGGCTGGTCGGCTTCGGTGCCCGACGAGTCCGACGCGCCCGAGCTGACCGAACTGCTCCGCCGGCACGAGGAGCAGGGGCGCGGGTGGGCCAGCGCCTCCGAGGACGACGTCCTCGTCGAGGTGGCCGCGGCCGGCGCGATGGTGCGCGAGAACGTGGTCGTGCGCGACGCCGACGGCGTGATCCGCGGCTGGGGAAGCGCCCACGACCGCGCCGCAGGACGCATGCTGCTGATGGTCGTCGTCGACACCCGTCTCGACGACGACAAGGCCGACTCGCTGGCGCACACCCTGTTCGACTGGGCCGACGAGGCCGCCCGGCGCGTGGGTGCCGGGCGTGACCTCGAGGTGCAGCAGATTGACTCCGGCGCCTTCGCCGAGGACCCCCGCCAGCACCGCTGGCTCGAGCGCGCCGGGTACGACCGGGTGCGCACCTGGTGGCAGATGAGCCGACCGGTCACGCCCGACGAGGCCGACCTCGACCCCGAGCCGGACGCCGGCGTGGTGATCCGCCGAGTCGAGCGCGAGGGCAGCGGCATGCCGAACGAGGCCGACCTCCGCGCCGTCCACGACATCCTCGAGACGTCGTTCGCCGACCACTTCAACTCCCACGAGGAGACCTTCGACGAGTTCGTCTTCCGGCTCCGCGAGGACCCGGGCCATCGGTGGGACCACTGGTGGATCGCCGAGCTCGTCGACGACCGCGACGAGCCGGAGGCCGCCGGCACACTGGTCGGCACGGTCTCCGAGGGCGGCGTCACCGAGGCCGGCGAGAAGAAGCCGGACGGTAGCTACGTCGCCTACCTCGGCGTGCTCCAGTCCGCTCGCGGCCGGGGCCTGGCCAAGGCGCTGCTGAACACGATCATCGCCGATGCCGCGTCGCGCGGACGGGACCGTGTCGGGCTCGAGGTCGACGCCGACTCTCCGACCGGGGCCGAGGGCCTGTACGTGTCGATGGGATGGAAGACCTCCTACGTGACCGAGTCCTGGCACCGCGACGTACCGGTCCGCGACTGACCCACCGCCGCGCTTGGCCCCAGTTTTCCCAAGGTCTGTAGGCAAACCGTCACTCCCCTCGAGGAATTGCTCGTGGGGAGTGACGGTCTTTCCAGGGGAGTTGGTTGGCCGGACGGGTTCGGCCTGGCGTGGGATCCGGTCTTCTGGGCAGGGCGTCGAGCCCCTGGGTCAGGCCGCGATGCCGAGGAGCCGGCGTACCCGTGCCGCGGTCGCGACTGGTGATGCGAGGTCAGCCCAGATCAGCCGGATGATCCGCCAGCCGGTGAGCTCGCGGAGCAGGTCCTCGCGCACCTTCTCGCGGAAGACAGCGTCGCCCGGGTCCTCGCCGGCCTGGAGCAGGCGGCCGTACTTGACCCTCCCGTCGAACTCGCCGAGCAGCCGGTGCTCGGGCCAGGCGAAGTCGGTGATCCCGGCGAGGTTCCCGAGCTCGTCGAAGACGTGGAACTGGAGCTCCGGGGCCGGGAGACCCTGTGCCCAGAACAGGTACCTGGACCGGGACTCGCCGACCGATTCCGAGCGCCCATCAGCCATCCGGACGCCCAGCTGCAGCTTGCGCGTGCCACGCCATCGCGCGAAGCCGTGGTGCGCTGCCTGGAGCAGCTCAGGGTCGGAGAGACCTTTGTGCAGGGCCGAGTCCAGCGTGACCAGACCGGACTCGAGCGACGTGATTGAGGCCGTCTCCAGGACGGCGCGGGTGGGGCCGGTGACGAGATGGCCGTTGCTTCGCGCCAGAGCGCTCTCGCGCCACTGACCCTCGTGGTGGACCACGTCCCGCTCGATGCGACCTGCCCCGCCGTCGAGGCGCGTCACGTGAACCCGGCTCAGGTCGGCGCCCCAGACGTCGATGCCGTGGCTGATGACGGCACTGGTGTGGCTGAGCGCAACTCGGTCACCGTGTGAGCGCATCACCGCCAGGGACAGTAGCTGGTGGCGCCGGACCGGATCACTGGCGGCCCAGGTGTCGTAGAAGCAGTACGCCCCGTGTCGAACGCGTACCCAGTGCCGGTTGCGCAGGGCCCGTCGTACGGCGTTGTCGTCGTAGCCCAGATCGCGTGCCTCGCTGCGCAGGAACACGCCGTGCTCCCGCTCGATGGCTCGTAGTCGCATGTCCATCTGGTCGATGCTGCGGACCGACGTACCGCCTCGCGGCCTGAGAGTCCTGGGCTGGGGATGGCGGACGCCCCGGCACGTTTGTGGACAGTCCAGGGCGCGCGGGATGGTCGTGCTCCCGGTTGTCGCCGCGCCGGTGGGACCACTCCCCATGGCAAAGCGTGACTCCCCGTGGTGCATATCCCGAGGGGAGTGACGGCTTGCCGACAGACCTTGGGAAACCGTGCGCGGACGGGGAGGGGTTACTTGTCGATGTCGCCGACGACGAAGAACATCGAGCCCAGGATGGCGACCATGTCGGCGACGACGCAGCCGTTGAGGACCTCGGGGAGGACGGCGATGTTGTTGAACGACGCGCTGCGCAGCTTCAGCCGCCAGGGGGTCTTCTCGCCGCGCGAGACGAGGTAGTAGCCGTTGATTCCCAGCGGGTTCTCCGTCCAGGCGTACGTCGATCCCTCCGGCGCCTTGAGGATCTTCGGCAGCCGCACATTGATCGGGCCACGTTCGAGAGAGCGCATCCGATCGATGCAGGCCTCGGCGATGTCGAGGGAGGCCTCGACCTGGTCCAGGAGCAGGCCGAACCTGGCGTAGCAGTCACCCTCGCTGCGCGTGGTCACCCGCAGCACCCCGTCAGCGACGAGCTCGTCGTAGGCAAGGTAGGGCTCGTCACGGCGCAGGTCGAAGTCGACTCCTGACGCGCGGGCGATCGGACCGGAGACGCCGTACGCGTCGATCAGCTCACGCGAGAGCACGCCGACGTTCTGGGTGCGGGCCTGGAAGATCTCGTTGCCGAACACAAGGTCGTGGATCTGGGGGAGCCGGCCGCGCACGGCGGTGATCGCTCGCTCGCAGCGGTCCAGCCAACCCGCGGGCAGGTCCTCCTTGAGGCCGCCGACCCGGTTGAACATGTAGTGCATGCGCCCGCCGGACAGCTCCTCCATCACCGCCTGGATGGTCTCCCGCTCCCGGAAGGCGTAGAACATCGGCGTGATCGCGCCCAGCTCGATCGGGTAGGAGCCCATGAACATCAGGTGGTTCAGCACGCGGTTCAGCTCCGCGAGCAGGGTCCGGGTCCACACCGCGCGGGTGGGCACCTCCATGCCGAGCATCCGCTCCACGGCGAGGACGACACCGAGCTCGGAGGAGAAGGCCGAGAGCCAGTCGTGCCGGTTCGCCAGCACGATGATCTGCCGGTAGTCGCGGACCTCGAAGAGCTTCTCGACGCCCCGGTGCATGTAGCCCACGACTGGGTCGCAGCTGACGATCCGCTCACCGTCGAGGGTGAGCTTGAGGCGCAGCACGCCGTGCGTCGCCGGGTGCTGAGGGCCGATGTTGAGCACCATGTCCTGGGTGGCCATCCCGGGCCCGCCGCCGCGCTCATGGGTCTCGAACCCGGCTGCGCCGGCTCCTACGCCGACGACGATCTCCTCAGGACGTTGCTGCGTCACGGGCCCATGGTTGCACGTCGCTAGGCTCGACTCGTGAATGAACTCTTCGCGCCACCCGGCAACGACTGGCGACCGGTCTCCCCGCAGCTGCGGCGGATGCGTCGCACCATGCTGGTCGTCTGGATCGGGATCGGGCTGGTCCTGGTCGGCGCCTTCACGCTGGCGTTCTCCTGGTACACCTGGCTGCTGGTCCCCGTGGTCCTCCTGCTGACGGGGCTCGCCTTCGGCTGGTGGCTGATCGGCCGCAACACCCACCACTGGGGGTACGCCGAGCGCGACGAGGACCTCTACATCAAGCACGGTGCGCTCTTCCGCGAGCTGGTCGCGGTGCCCTACGGGCGCATGCAGTACGTCGACATCACGGCCGGCCCGATCGAGCAGCTCTACGGCATCGCCAGCGTCCACCTGCACACCGCAAGCCCGCGCTCGGGAGCACGGATCCCCGGCCTGCCTGCCGATGACGCGGCCAGGTTGCGGGACCGCCTCACCGAGCTGGGGGAGACGCAGGCGGCCGGCCTGTGACCACGACGTCCTACCGCCGTCTGTCGCCACTGACGCCGGTGGTCCGCGGCTTCATCCTGGTGGTCGCAGCCGGATGGACCATTCTGCGCGACATCACCCGGGGCGACCTCGGCCCCACCGCCCTCGCGCTCGCCGGGCTGCTGGTCATCGGCGGGATGGTCGGGGTGGCGTCCTGGCTGCGCACCAAGTTCTGGATCGAGGCCGACGAGCTGCGCATCGACACCGGCGTGGTCAGCCGCCAGTCCCGGCGGATCAGGATCGATCGACTTCAGGGCGTCGAGATCGTGCAGCCCTTCGTGGCAAGGCTCTTCGGGCTCGCCGAGATCCGGATGGATGTCGCCGGCGGTGGCGCGCGCGAGGGATCGCTGGCGTTCCTGCCACTGGCGGACGCCCGCGAGCTCAAGGACGTCCTGCTCGCGCGACGCGACGCGGTTCGTGCGCGCGCGGCCGGCGGCCCCACCGATGCCGCGCCTCTGCCCGTCGGAGTGATCTCGCCGGAGGCGTTGTGGGGCACGCCCCAGCCCGCGCAGCCACCGGTGCCTGAACGCGTCCTGGCCCGGGTCGACATGGGCATGCTGATGCTGAGCATCCTGCTCTCGCTCGAGACGGTGTTCGCGCTCGTCGCGCTGTTCGGGCTGCTCGCCGCCTTCTCCTTCAGCGGCCAGTGGCTGGGCGCCTCGGCGACCGTGCCGATCCTGCTCGGCATCGGCGTGGTCCAGTTCCGCAAGTTCGCGGGCAACTACAACTTCACCGTGTCCCAGACGTCGGCCGGGCTCCAGGTACGACGGGGGCTGTTCGACCTCAACTCCCAGACGATCGCGCTGCACCGGCTGCAGGGCGTCGTGGTCACCGAGCCGCTGCTGTGGAGGTCGTTCGGCTGGGCACGGCTCGACGTCTCGATCGCCGGCTACTCGTCCGGCGGCGACGACGAGGGTCCTGCTCCCTCGACGGTGCTGCCGGTCGGGGACCGTCGCCTGGTGGCCTACCTCGCGCAGTACGTGCTCGGTGGGATCGACGTCGAGCAGACGCCGATGACGCCGCCACCGAGGACATCGCGCTGGGTGGCGCCGGTCGGCCACCGGTTCATGGCCGCCGGCCGCGACGAGCAGCTCGTGGTCAGCCGCGAGGGGTGGCTGGTCCGTCGTACCCACGCGGCGCCGCACGCCCGGTTGCAGTCGCTCCGGATCACGCAGGGGCCGTTCCAGCGTGTGCTGGGCCTGGCCGACCTGCACATGGACAGCCCGCCCGGGCCGACGTACGTGCGGGCGCGGCACCGCAACCAGGCCGAGGCGCGGGCGTTCTTCGAGGAGGAGGTCGTGGTCAGCCGCAGTGCCCGCGGCCGCAGCTAGATCGCTCCCGGGCCTGCACTGTTAATCTCTGTGCGCCACGGAGGTAGGGAGCACGAATGGCTGCAGAACAGGACGCCCCGGTCGTGCCCGCGCGACCCAAGGCGCCGAGCTCGACCCTCGATGTGATGCGCGACCTGGTCTGCAGCTACGCCTCGGCCAGCCCCGTCAGAAGCATCGCCGTGGTCGCCAACGCGCCGGCTGCGCCCAGCGACGAGCGTGCAGACGCCATCGACGCCTGCGATGTGGTCTTCCGCTGCAACAGCTTCGTGCTCGACGAGCCCGGGGAGCCCCGCGCACACGGTCGCAAGGTCAACGTCGTGGTGTTCAACCGCGCGCTGCGTGCGTCACCCCGGGTCTTCGACAGCTACCGGGAGCGGCTGTACCTCATGGTCGAGCCAGGGCGGTTGCACTGGGAGCCGGACTTCCGCCCGGCGTGGTGGCCCGAGGACCTCGGACAGCTACCTGTGCCGAACCGGGAGATCACGTTGCCCCTGTCACACGCGCTCGGCCTGCCGTCCCGCGACGAGTCAGTGTGGGCAACCACGGGGTTGATGTCCGCCTGGATCGCACGCACCCTTTTCCCCAATGCTGGTCTTCTGCTGACCGGGTTCTCGATGATCGACGACAGGCAGCAGACCGAGTGGCAGCACGCCTGGGGCGACTCGTGCCCGGTGGGTCGCGAGCACCGGATCGAGCCAGAAGGACTGCTGCTGCAATCATGGATCTCCGCCGGAACGGCCCGATGGCTACCCTGACCCCCAAGCTGGAGGACGACGTGCACCGTCGCAGAGCAAGAGCAGGCTCCGACCGTCCGTGGTGCCACGCATGAGCCGGCTCCGTGGTCGGTTGGACCGTGCAGTGCGTTGGCGCGTGGAGGAGGCACTGGCGCCTGTGCGGGAGCGGCTGGACCGGCAGGAGAAGCGGATCGCGCACCTCGAACGCCGGCTCGACGAGCGGCTCCCCGACGCGGTCCGCAAGGCCACCAAGGCGTCCACCGAGGTGGAGCGGATGCAACCGCAGACCGCCTCCATGGAGCAGCGGCTGGAGGAACTGCGCCAGCGCGTCGACACGCGCATCGTTCCCGGCCCGGCCGAGGAGGCTGCCGAAGCGCACAGACTGCTCGAGGAGGTTCGTCGCGAGCACGCGCAGATCCGCTCCAGAATGACCGCCATCGCCTGGTACGAGGATCGCCTTCGCAAGCTCGAGGAGAGCTTCGCCCAGGGGGGCCGCCCGGACGGAGGGCCCGGTCGTTGAGGACCCTCGAGGAGGTGGACGCCGACCTCTTCACCGCGATGAAGGAATGGTTGGAGTCCTACGCCTCGCACCGCCCGGTGCGTAGGGTCACCGTGATCGGCAACGCTCCGCTCGAGCCCAGCACCGAGCGGCGCGACTTGATCGATGCCTCCGACCTCGTCTTCCGGTGCAACTCGTTCGTGCTCGATGAACCGGGCGACGAACCGTGTCTCGGGACCAAGACCGACGTCGTGGTCGCCGCCTACGTCACTCGAGTGACTCCTTGGTTCTTCCAGGACTACCGGTCCAGGGCCTACCTGCGGATCGACGTCGGGAACACTCGCCGCGACCTCCCCCCGGACCCGCTGACGTGGCCCGACGACCTCGGGTACTGGCCGATCCCGAACCGGCTGTTCGGGCTCCCGCTCAAGCGCTCGCTGCGTCCTGAGACCGACGGCGTAGGCGCTGTTCCCACCACCGGCACCACGGCTGCGTACGTCGCCCACGAGCTGTTCCCGGGCGCCGAGATCACACTCGTTGGCTTCTCATTCCTGCACGACCGCACGCAAACTGCCTGGCGGCACCACTGGGGCACCGAGAACCCGGTTCACAAGGCGCACCTGCTTGACCGGGAGGGTGTGCTGCTCCAGTCCTGGGTGGACGACGGCAGTGCCGTGTACCTGCCCTGATCGCACACGACGAGAGAAGAGGAACGCACTCCATGGCAGAGGTAATTCGGCGTCGCGGCGGGTCGAAGGGCAGGCTGGCTGAGGTCGAGTCTCAGGTGGCGAGCCTGGCGAGGCGGCTCGACGAACAGGCCAACGTCGTCGCCTCGCAGCGCGAGTGGTTGTCGAAGCAGAAGACCAGGATTGACAACCAGCACGCCCGCATCACCGAGATGGAGAAATCCGTTGGCGCGCTGAACACGGTCTACGCCGTGCTCCAGCACCAGATGGCGTCGTTGGAGACGAGGATGGACCGGCTGCACGCGGCGGTGACAGACGGGACCCCGGCGGCCACAGAGCCCGAGCGGGCCGAAGCGCGAGCGCTGATCGACGAGATCCGGGAGGAGCACAGCCGCATCCGTACCCGGTTCGGGGTCATGGCCAGGTACGAGGAGCGCATTCGCCGGCTCGAGCGGGCGCTCGAGCCGGAGCCCAACCCCTAGCCGTCGGCCAGGTCGCCGAAGGGGTGCTCGACCCCCAACGCGCTGACCACCCACCAGAAGTCGCCGAGCCCCGTCTCGGCGGTCAGCTCTGCGGCCTCGCTCGCCACAGCCAGCTCGGCCAGATAGCGGGCGGGTGCGCTGGTCGCCAGGGCCAGGTCCGGGCGGCGGCCGGAGACGTCGAGTGCGTGGAGGGCGTCGCGCTGCCGGACCACCCGTCCACCGACCCGGTCGGCGACGGCGTCTACGGCCACGTGGGCGGTGACGTCGCGTGACCCGTTCGGCAGCACGTCCACCTCGGTGCCTCGAAGGTAGGAGCGGAGCGACCCGAACGGCGGCCGATCGTCGGCGGTGTGCCCGTAGTCGACGGCGATCGCGAACCCGCGCTGCACGCGCGCGACGACGTCGGCCCAGGCGCTGTCCCGGGTGGTGCCGACCTCGGCGCGTGTGCCCGGCTCGCCGGTGTCCAGGGGCCACCACCGCTGAACCCACGTGGCGAGGCTTGCCGGAACCGACCGGTCGGTCATCGCGGCGCCCAACGTCTCCTCGCCGCTATCCGGGTCGACGTGCACGACGCGAGGCATCCCCTCGGCGTCCATCTCCACGACATGGCAGGGGATGTTGTCCAGCCACTCGTTGGCGACGACCAGGCCGTCGACGGACTCGGGGAGAGCGGACGTCCACGCGATCTCGTCGGGGAGGTCCGCGGGCCGCGCTGCCACCTCGACCCCCAGCAGGGTCAGGGTCGGGTCGATCCGGTGCATCTGGGACAGCAGCTCGCCCCGGCCTGCGCCGATGTCGACAACCGTGTCGAGACCCGCGCTCCTCACCAGGGTTACCAGTGCCCGGGCGAACAGCGGGGAGGCGTGGACAGAGGTGCGGAAGTGCGCCGCCGGCGACTCGCGTCGGAAGAACCCGTCGGCGCCGTACAACGCGGTGTCCCACGCGTTCTTCCACGCCGGGTGCGAGGTCGGGGGCGGCATCGAGGGCATGCCGAGGGCGGTGGTGCTGGTCATGGCCCAAGGCTACGGGCCGGGAGGGCTGCGCCGGATGTGACCCAACCCACCCGCGATGCGGGTTTCGCCCGGCTTTTGCGGCGGCGTACGCTCTTTAACGCACGAGCCAGCAAACCGTCCGGTACCCGACCTCTGGGACTGGAACGAAAGGCGATGAGTTCGATGACCCGTATCGGGGTTGTAGGCGCAGGACGTGTCGGCGCCGTTCTGGCGGCCGCACTTCGCGCCGCAGGTCACGAGATCGTGGCCGCTGCCGGTGAGTCACCGGCCTCGCGCACCCGCATCGAGACGATGCTGCCCGGCGTACCCGTGATGAAGCCCTCCGCGGTTGCCCGCGCCTGTGACCTGCTGATCCTCACCGTTCCCGACGACATGCTCGACAACGTCGTGAACATGCTCAGCGCCAGCAAGGCGATCCACCGCGACCAGTACGTCCTCCACACCTCCGGACGGCACGGTCTCGCGGTCCTGCAGCCCGCCGCCGAGCGCGGAGCGCACGTCTTTGCCATGCACCCCGCGATGACCTTCACCGGCACCGACATCGACCTCGGCCGGCTCGAAGGCTGCGTCTTCGGTGTCACGGCGACGGTCGACACCCGCGAGCTCGCCGAGACGCTGGTGGCCGACCTCGGCGGCAACCCGATGTGGGTGCCCGAGGAGCTGCGCACGCTCTACCACGCCGGTCTGGCGCACGGCGCGAACCACCTGGTCACCCTGGTCGCCCAGGCGATGGACCTGCTCCGCGCCTCCGGCGCCGAGGACCCCGCCGCGACGCTCCGGCCGCTGCTCACCGCGGCGCTCGACAACGCCCTGTCGTACGGAGACGCCGCGCTGACCGGACCGATCGTGCGCGGCGACGTGAACACGGTCCGGGCGCACCTGGTTGACATCGCGCAGGAGGCGCCCGCGACGTTGGAGTCGTACGTCGCGATGGCTCGCGCAACCGCGAACCGGGTGGTCCTCGACGGCCGCCTGCTGCCGATCCGCGGGGCGAAGCTGATCGGCGTCCTCAACGACGCCCTCGCCGAGCACCGACGGACAAACGCGTGACCACAGCCAGCACTGCCCGTCTGCGGCGCCCGGTCGTTGCCGAGACCCGGGCCGCTCTGGCCGAGGCTCTCGAGGCGACCCGGGCGGCCGGTGGTCGCGTTGCCCTGGTGCCGACCATGGGTGCCCTGCACGCCGGACACGCCTCACTGATCCGCGAGGCCGCCGCCCGGAGCGGTCCGGAGGACGCGGTCGTGGTCTCCGTCTTCGTGAACCCCATGCAGTTCGGCCCCGGTGAGGACCTGGACCGCTACCCCCGCAGCTTCGAGGCCGACCTCGAGGTCTGCGCGGACGAAGGGGTGGACGTGGTGTTCGCTCCGTCGGTCGAGGAGGTCTACCCCGGTGGCGAGCCGCAGGTGACCCTCGACCCCGGACCGCTGGCCGCCGTCCTCGAGGGCAGCATCCGGCCCACCCACTTCCGGGGCGTCCTCACCGTGGTGGCCAAGCTGTTCGGCCTGGTCCGGCCCGACGTCGCGGTGTTCGGCGAGAAGGACTACCAGCAGCTCGTGCTGATCCGCCGGATGGTGGCCGACCTGTGCATGGGCATCGAGGTGGTCGGCGTACCCACCACCCGCGAGGAGGGCGGCCTCGCCCTCTCCTCCCGCAACGCCTACCTCGATCCCCAGGAGCGGGTCCAGGCGATGGCGTTGTACGGCGCCCTCAAGGCCGCTGCCGACGCGGCGACCTACGGCCCTGACCATGCGATGGCGGCGGCTCGTGCGGTGCTCCGAGAGGCGCACGGCGTGGACCTGGACTACCTCGAGCTGACCTCGCCCGACCTGGGCGAGGCACCCGAGGAGGGGGAGGCCCGGATGCTGATCGCGGCCCGGGTCGGATCGACCCGACTGATCGACAACACCGCACTGGTGTTGGGAGACAAGCAGGAGAGCAACTGATGTTGCGCACAATGATGAAGAGCAAGATCCACCGCGCCACGGTGACGCAGGCAGACCTGCACTACGTCGGCTCCGTGACCGTCGACGAAGACCTGCTGGACGCGGCAGACCTCCTCCCCGGCGAGCTGGTGCACATCGTGGACATCACCAACGGCGCACGGCTGGAGACGTACACCATCGCCGGTGAGCGTGGCTCGGGCGTGATCGGCATCAACGGCGCCGCTGCACGCCTGGTCCAGCCGGGTGACCTGGTCATCCTGATCGCCTACGGGCAGATGGAGACCGCCGAGGCGCGCGAGTACCAGCCGAGCGTCGTGTTCGTGGACGCGCAGAACAAGGTCGTCGACCTCGGCTCGGACCCGGCGGCCGCCCCGGCCGACAGTGGCCTCGTCCGCGGCGACCTCACCTACGCCGGCACCCGCTAGCCGGCCGATGCCGCAGCCTGAGCGCCTCGCCGCGCCGACTCCGGGTTGGACTACAACCGCCGACGTCGTTGTCGTGGGCTCCGGCATCGCAGGCCTCACCGCGGCACTCGAGATCCGTGACGTCCTCGGCGGGGGGACCGTCATGGTCGTCACCAAGGACATCCTGTCCGCGGGCTCGACCCGGTGGGCCCAGGGTGGGATCGCCGCGGCACTCGGCCCGGAGGACACTCCGGAGCAGCACCTCCACGACACCCTGGTTGCAGGGGCGGGCGTATGTGACGAGGCCGCGGTCCGCACCCTCGTGACCGAAGGCCCTGACGCAGTGCACGACCTGATCAGGCTGGGCACCAGGTTCGACCAGACCGCCGCGGGCGAGCTCTCGCTGACCCGCGAGGGCGGGCACCTGCGGGACCGCATCGCCCACGCCGGCGGTGATGCGACCGGTGCGGAGATCCAGCGTGCGCTGGTCGAGGCGGTCCGCGCTGCACCCGACATCGAGGTCATCGAGCACGCGCTCGTGCTCGACCTGGTCCCGGGAGCCGCCGGCGGCATCGCCGGGGTCACCCTGCACGTGATCGGTGAAGGACAACGCGACGGTGTCGGCGCCGTCCTGTGCCGGGCGGTGGTCCTCGCCAGTGGTGGGCTGGGGCAGGTGTTCTCCTCGACCACCAACCCGCCGGTCGCCACCGGTGACGGGACCGCGCTGGCGCTCCGGGCCGGAGCGGTGGTCCGGGACCTCGAGTTCGTCCAGTTCCACCCCACCGTGATGTGGCTCGGCGCCGGCTCCTCCGGCCAGCAGCCGCTGATCTCCGAGGCGGTCCGCGGCGAGGGCGCCTTCCTGGTCGACCACGACGGGCGACGGTTCATGCAGGGCGTGCACGAGCTCGGCGACCTGGCGCCTCGCGACGTGGTCGCCAAGGCGGTGATGCGTCGGATGCGGGAGACCGGCACCGAGCACATGTGGCTCGACGCCCGGCACTTCGGCGCCGAGAAGTGGGAACGGCGGTTTCCCACCATCCTGGCCACCTGCCGCAGCCACGGCGTGGACCCGGTCACCGGCCTGATCCCGGTGGCACCAGCCTGTCACTACGCCTCCGGCGGGGTCGCCACCGATCTGGACGGCCAGTCCTCGCTGCCCGGCCTCTTCGCGTGCGGGGAGGTGGCCTGCTCCGGCGTGCACGGCGCCAACCGTCTCGCCTCCAACTCCCTCCTCGAAGGCCTGGTCTTCTCGCGCCGGATCGCCTCGCGGATCGCGCAGGGGCTGCCGCCTCGTCAGGAGCCGGCTGAGGACCGTCGTACCCCCGGGCTGGTGCCCGACCACGCGCTGGCCGACGTCCAGCGCACGATGACCGAGCATGCCGGCGTGCTGCGCAGCAGGGAGGGTCTCCAGGCCGCCGCCGAGACTCTCGCGGCGCTCGGTTCCGCCGCCGACGCAACGGTCGGCACCCCGGCGTGGGAGACCACGAACCTGGCCACGGTCAGCGCCGCTCTGGTCGCTGCGGCGCTGCTACGCGAGGAGACCCGCGGCTCGCACTGGCGCGAGGACTTCCCAGCGCCGGACGACGCCCGGTGGCTGGGGCACATCGACATCACGATGGGCGAGGGCGGCTCGCTCCGCACCACGTTCACGCCGTCCCCCTCCCACCGAGCCGCAGGAGTCACCTCGTGAGCATCGCCCGCACCCCGTTCGCCGACCTCCCAGCGGAGCTGGTCTCTGAGCTGAAGGACGCCGGCCTCGATCCGCGCAGGGTGTACGACGACGTGGCGGTCGCGGTCGACGAGGACCTGCCGGGCGAGGACGTCACCAGCGAGGCCACCATCCCCTCGGACGCGGAAGCCTGGGCCGACTTCGAGGCGCGCGCGGACGGTGTCGTGGCAGGGGGCGCCGTAGCCGAGCTCGTGCTGCGGTACGTCGTGGGGTGCCGCCTCGAGCTCTCGCGCCCGGTGGCCGACGGCACCGTCGTACGCCGCGGGGACGTGGTGCTCAGTGTCCGCGGACCGGTCCGGCAGCTGCTGACTGCGGAGCGGACCGCCCTCAACTACCTGTGCCACCTGTCCGGGGTGGCGACCACGACCCACGCGTGGGTGCAGGCGGTCGCCGACACCGGCGCGAAGGTGCGCGACACCCGCAAGACGACCCCGCACTTCCGGGCGCTGGAGAAGTACGCCGTTCGCTGTGGAGGAGGCGTCAACCACCGCGGCAGCCTCTCCGACCAGGCCCTGGTCAAGGACAACCACGTCCTCGCCGCGGGTGGAGTCGTGCAGGCCTACAAGGCGGTCCGGGAGCGCTACCCCGGTCTGCCGGTCCAGGTCGAGGTCACCACGCTCGACCAGCTGCGTGAGCTGCTCACGGCGGGGGCTTCCGAGATCCTGCTCGACAACATGACCACCGAGACGATGCGCGAGGCGGTGGCCATCACCGCTGGCCGCGCCGCCCTGGAGGCTTCGGGCGGGCTGACCCTCGAGCGGGCCCGCGACGTCGCCCGGACCGGTGTGGACCTGCTCGCCGTCGGCGCCCTGACCCACTCCGCGCCGGTGCTGGACGTCGCGATGGACCTGCGCTCCACCGACACCGGCCGGGAGGCCTGATGCTGCTCTGCGCCGACATCGGCAACAGCCACACCACGGTCGGCCTCGTGGAGGACGGCATCGTGCTGGACCACTGGCGGGTGGCCACCGACGAGCGGCGTACCGCCGACGAGTGGGCTGTCCTGATCAAGACCCTGGTGGGGGACTCAGCGGTGCCCGGCGAAGCACGGGGCGTCGCGATCTGCTCGACTGTTCCGTCGGTGCTGCACGAGTGGCGCGACATGCTGCGCAGCTACTACGGCGACATCCCGCACGTCGTCGTCGAGCCCGGCGTGAAGACCGGGGTACCGATCCTGATGGACAACCCGCGCGAGGTCGGCTCGGACCGGATCATCAATGCCCTCGCCGCGGCTCACCTTTTCGACGGTCCGTCCATAGTCGTCGATTTCGGTACCGCCACGACATTCGACGTGGTCAGCGCGAAAGGTGAATATGTCGGCGGCGCGATCGCGCCCGGAATCGAGATTTCCCTGGAAGCCCTCGGCCGTCGAGGTGCGCAATTGCGTAAGGTCGAATTGCTGAGGCCTCGGACGGTCATTGCGAAGAACACCGTGGAGGCCCTGCAGTCGGGAATTCTCTACGGGTTTGCCAGTCAGGTTGACGGAATCGTCACCCGGATGATCGCCGAGATGCGGCTCCAGTCCGGCGACGTGAACGTGATCGCCACCGGCGGTCTCGCGCCCGTCGTGGTCGAGGAGTGCGCAACCTTCACCGAGCACCAGCCGTGGCTGACCCTGCTCGGTCTTGAGCTGGTGTTCGGTCGCAACCAGGCCTGAGGATTGCGGGCCCGCAAACCGATGTGCTGACCTGCAGACCCACCGCCTACGCTTGTCTGCCATGAGTGAGCAGACGCCAGCCGCGAACCCGCCCGCCGAGGAGGACCTCCCCGAGCAGATGCGCGTGCGCCGCGAGAAGCGGGACCGGTTGATCGAGTCCGGGCACGGCGCCTACCCGCTGACGGTCGACCGCACCCACACCCTCACCGAGATCCGCAAGAAGTACGACGACGCCGGCCTCGAGCCGGACACCCGCACCGGCGAGCAGGTGTCGATCACCGGCCGGGTCATCTTCCTGCGCAACACCGGCAAGCTCTGCTTCGCGCGGCTGCGCGAGGGCAACGGCACCGAGCTGCAGGTCATGCTCTCCCTGGCGGACGTCGGTGAGGAGTCGCTCGCCGACTTCAAGTCGCTCGTGGACATCGGCGACCATCTGGCTGTCCAGGGCGAGGTGATCACCAGCCGGCGCGGCGAGCTCTCCGTCCAGGCGGCCGGCTGGCGCATGGCGGCGAAGACGCTCCGGCCGCTTCCCAACGAGCACAAGCCGTTGTCGGAGGAGGCGCGGGT
>JBFIWG010000015.1:0-20221 GCA_041606495.1 Nocardioidaceae bacterium | reverse complement strand
GTGGGCGCGGGAGGCATCGGCGTCGGTGGCGGCGCCAGCTCCCCGTTCGGGAACACCGAGCTGCCGCCGAGTCCGCCGCGCGCGGCCAGCCGGGCAAACCTCCGCAGCTTGCGGACCTTAATGTGTCGCGATCCGGTCAGCCGGCGCTGGAACCACGAGTTCCGACGGG
Source organism: Nocardioidaceae bacterium (assembly GCA_041606495.1). Taxonomy (GTDB): domain Bacteria; phylum Actinomycetota; class Actinomycetes; order Propionibacteriales; family Nocardioidaceae; genus Nocardioides_C. The sequence goes on along the minus strand of JBFIWG010000015.1, from coordinate 20,052 downwards.
CGCCGAGCACCATGAGCTCGGTGCCCTCTGCCACGACGCTGATCGCAACTCCGTCCCGGGCGAGCTGGTCGGCGAAGTCGGCCACCCACCTCCGCCCGCGAAGGTCGGCAAGGCTCTGCGGGTTGCTGACGGCCAGCTCCAGTCGAGTGCCGTCGCCGCGCAGGCGCCCCTCCACGGGCGGGTCGGCCGGGTCGGCCGGTGTCAGGCTGAACTCGAGGTCCGCGCTGACGAGTAGGCGGCCCATGGCTCAGCTCCGGCCGCTGGGTGATGACTCGTTGTCGCTGGTGGTGATGCGCAGCGTGCCGTTGAGCTTCCAGGTCGCCCGAGGGGCGCTGGCGCCCGTGTCGCGGGGCACCTCGATCTCCATGTCCAGGAAGCTGTAGTTGATCGCGGCATCGCGACCGGTCAGGAACGACCACATCTCGCGGCCGAGGTCGGTCCAGTCGACGACGTCCTGCTGGACGGTACGGGTCTCGCTCATGACTAGCTCCTTCGTTTGGCCTGCCGAAGATCGGAACCGAAAGGACTATCTTCCGCAGGGTGTTTAATTTATGCTGTCTATCATGAACACAGTGTCGAGGATTACGCAAGACCCCGAGGCGACTCTTTCGATCAGCGATCTCGCCGCCCGCACCGGAGTGACCGCCACGACCGTGCGCACCTGGGAGACCCGCCACGGGTTTCCCGAGCCGGTCCGGCTCCCGGGCCGTCACCGGCGCTACTCCGAGGAGCACGTCAGCCTCGTCAAGCAGGTGCTGCAGCGGCGGGCGGACGGACTGACCCTCGAGGCCGCCATCGCAGAGGCGCAGCGGGACGGGAGCCGAACGCCGGTGGACCGCTCGATCTACGCCGGCCTGCGCAGACTCCACCCGCACCTGGCACCACAGATCCTGCGCAAGTCGACGCTCCTGGCGCTGACGCACGCTATCGAGGACGAGTGCTGCGCCCGGGCCGAGAATCCGCTGCTCGTCGCCAGCTTCCAGCACGAGCGCTACTTCGATCGGGCCCGGGCGCGCTACCGCGATCTCACCCGGACGTCGCGATCGACCGTGGTGTTCGCCAACTTCGCCGACGCCCCCAAGCGTGGACGAGAGGATCCCACGGTCATCCACGTCCCCGTCACCGCACCGATGCGACGGGAGTGGACGCTGATCTGCGACGCCCCGGACTACCCCGCCTGTCTGTCCGCCTGGGAGCTGCCGGGCCAGGAGGGCAAGTCGGACGCGGACCGGCTCTTCGAGGCGATCTGGAGCCTGGAGCCCGGCGTCGTCCGAGACGCCAGCCGGATCGGGCTGCAGCTGGCCCACCAGTTCTCTCCCGAGGAGGCCGAAGGTCTGCCTGAGCCGCCCACCTGGAACGCGCCGCCGGCCTCACCCGACCTCATCGCCGCGACCTCGCTGTTCGGCCGGCTGCTGGCCTACCTCGAGCGAAGCTGAGCCACTGCTTGCCTCCGCCGCCGGGTGTATAACCGGGCTATGCAGGCGTGCCGCGTCGCCCGCGGGATCGTCCCAGGAGCGCTGACCGTTCTCCTGGCGGGGATGTCCGGCTGCTCGCCGCCCGGTCCGGAGCTGACCACCCCCTCGCCCAGCCCCCAGCCCACCTCCTCGACGGTGTGCCTCGAAGCTCAGATGAGTGCGGCTGACCGGCTCGCGTGGCCGTGGTGGAGGGCCACCGACGCAGTCATGCGGAGCCCCTCCGGTCAGTCCGCCCGCGCCGGCAAGACCTGGCAGAGGGCTCTGGCGCGTGTGGCTGGCAACATCTCGAGCCGTGGCTGCCCAGATCCGCCGGCAGAGATGGTGGACGTGCTCCAGGCCAGCCAGGCAGCAGGCGGACTGGACGTCACCGAGCTCGGCGACCTGGTGACGGAGCTGAAGGCCTGGACCGAACGGGTCGGTGCCGACGGCAGCCAGCTCGCGAAGGACCTCGAGCACGATGCCTTCTGTCTCGAGCACCGCGAGGATCTGGCGCGCGTGGGTTACGTCGTACGCAGCGTGCCGGCGCCACACGGAAGGGACATGTGGGTGGACCTCGTCGTGGAGAACCTGACGCCGGAGCTCCTGATCGGCGGCGTCTCCGGGCGGCTTCGGGTGGCCGGAGCCGTTCAGGGCACCCAGACGGAGGTCACGTGGGGCGGGTCCTCAGCGGACGATCTCTGGGCACCTCGACACCAGACCGTGCGCAAGCCGCTGCTTGCGGTCGACGGCGAGCGCCTGCACGTCGGGGATGACGGAAGGCTCACGGACATCAAGATCAGTGTGGGCCTCGATGCGGGCCCCGGCCGCTACAACCGGTGCGTCCTGCCAGTACTTGCCTTGGACGACGCCGGTGGATCAGGGAGCTAGGTCGCGGTCGCGGGCCGTCCACGCGTCCCGCGCCAGCCGCAGGAACACCCCGGCGAGCTCGAGAGCCTCCGGCGCACCGAGCGTGACGACCTGCATGGCCGGGCCGCCCTCCTCGAAGGTCACCTCGACCAGCACGCCGGGAGGGTTGTCCCGCTCCGCCTGGAGGTTCACCCGAACTTCACGTCCGCGCGTCGTGGTGATCAGGCTGATCTCACCGACGTGCTCGACGTGACCTGTGCTGCTCGCAGTGCACCAGGCGTACACCGGGCAGCGCTGACGCTGGGACGGGACGCTCACAGACATGGGGCTCCACCTCCTCCGGGCGCCCTTGTTCCATTGTGCCGCGTCCCCCGGGCGAGCCACGACCGCCGAACGTGCCATTCGCGGCGGTCAGCCGGGTCAGCCCAGCACGGCTAGCACGGGGTCGAGCAGGAGGCCCGGGAAGATTGAGAAGATGATCCCGGCGGTGAACGTCATCCCGATCGCGACCCCGACCCCGTTGGGTACGTCGTACGTCGACCCCGCCTCGACCTCCGCCGGGCGGAACAGCTCTAGCAGCCAGCGGACGTAGTAGACCAGGCCGATCGCGACATTGACTGCCATCACGACCGCAAGCCAGGTCGCGGGTCCCGCTGCTGAGGAGAACACGACGACCTTGGCGAGCAGCCCTACCACCCCCGGCGGCAGACCGGCGAGCGCGACGAGGGCGAAGGCCAGTGCCCATCCGGCCAGCGGCTCCTCGCGGATCAGCCCGCGGTAGTCGATGAGCCGCTGGCGCGGGTAACGCGTGCCCACGACCGCCGCCACCGCGAAGGCGCCGAGGTTCACGAACGCATAGATGACCAGGTAGCCCAGCGAGGCCCCGAGCGCGGACGGCCCCGCGGCGAAGGCAGCGAACGGGACCAGGATGTAGCCGGCCTGCGCGACCGAGGACCAGGCGAGCAGCCGGACCGCGTGCTGCTGCCACAGCGCGAGCACGTTGCCGACCGTCATCGTCAGGGCCGCGAGCACACCGACCAACGGCGCCCAGATCGAGGCCAGCTCGCGCAGCCCGAAGGCGAGCACCAGCATCAGCCCCGCGAAACCGGCCGCCTTCGAGACGACCGAGAGGTACGCCGCCACGGCGACCGGCGCCCCTACGTAGGTGTCCGGCACCCACATGTGGAAGGGCACGGCGGCGACCTTGAACGCCAGCCCGACCACGGTGAGCAGGGCTCCGGTCACGGCGACCTGTCGTGCCTCGACTCCGGTGGTCAGGGCAAGGTCGATCCGGTCGAGGAACACCGACCCGGTCGCGCCGTACAGAAGGGAGACCCCCATCAGCGTCACGGCTGTGGAGATCACCGAGACAAGGAAGAACTTCACCGCCGCCTCTGCAGCGCGCACGTCCCCGCGGCGCAGCCCGACCATCGCGAACGCCGGGAGCGAGACCACCTCGAGCGCCACGATCAGGGTGATCAGGTCGCGCGAGGCGGCAAGGGTCAGCGCACCGGCCGCGGAGCAGAGCAGAAGGAAGTTCCACTCCCCCTGCGGTGTGCGGCCCTCGACCACGGACGCGGTGCCGAGCAGGGCGACCGTCCCCGAACCGAACAGGACGACCCCCCAGAACACCAGCGTGAACGAGTCCACGACGAACGAGCAGGGAGCGACGCCTTCGACGTCGAGGATGCAGAAGGTTGCCCGACGCTCGCCCCACAGCAGCACGGCGGGGATCGCGGCCGACACGATCCCGGTGACGGTCAGCACGGCCGGCAGCAGTGCCTGTCCGCGGGTCCGCGGCGGTCCGCCGAACGCGTCCGCGAGGAGCACCAGGATCGCGACGCAGGCGAGGATCAGCGGCGGCGCGATCGCGAACCAGTCGATCTCCTGAACGAGGTTGTCGGCCATCACAGCCCCCCGAAGAAGACGCTCGCGGCCTCACTGACCGGTGACAGCAGCAGGCCGGGCGCGACCCCGAAGAGCAGCGTGAGCGCGATCAGCGGCGACCAGGCCACCCATTCCAGGGCTCCGACGTCGGCCGGCGGCGCGACCAGGTCAGCCGGGACGGGATGCTCGACCAGAGCAACGTCCGAGCCCTGCAACGACCCGCGCATGACGACCAGGAAGTACGCCGAGGTCAGGATCACCCCGAGGGCCGCAATCACTGCGAGCACCGCGAACGTCGCCTCGGGCAGTGCGGCGGCCTGGTCCACGGCTGAGCGGATCGCCAGCATCTCGCCCCAGAAGCCGGCCAGTCCGGGAAGGCCAAGGGACGCCATCGCCCCGAACGCGAACACCCCCGCGAGCCGGGGAACCCGGCCGTAGAGCACCCGGATCTGAGCCAGGTCCGCGGTGCCGTAGCGGTCCTTGACCGCACCAGCCACGAAGAACAGCAGCCCGGTGATCAGCCCGTGCGCGACGCTGGCGTAGACCGCGGCCTGTACTCCGCCGACGGTGAACGTGGCCGCGCCGAGGACCACGAAGCCCATGTGGCCGACGCTGGAGTAGGCGATCAGCCGCTTCAGGTCGGTCTGCGCCAGGCAGGCCAGCGCGGCGTAGACGAAGCCGACGACCGCGAGCGCCGCGACGACCGGGACCAGCAGCTCCCACTCCGGTGAGGTGACCGGCATCCAGAACCGGACGAACCCGTAGGTGCCGAGCTTGAGCAGCACCGCCGCCAGCAGCACAGACCCGACGGTGGGGGCCTTGGAGTGCGCGTCCGGCAGCCAGATGTGCAACGGCCACAGCGGCGTCTTCACCGCGAGCCCGAGGCCGACCAGGATGCTGGCCGCGACGGCGGTGGGCGAGCCGAAGTCGTACGACGCGGCGACCTGCACGATGTCGAAGGTGCCGGCGACCGCGCGCACCAGCATGAAGCCGACCAGCATCAGCGCCGACCCGAGCACCGTGAACACCAGGAACCGGGTGGCGGCCCGGCGGCGCCCCGGGGCGTCATGCGGGTCGCCCCAGTCGTTGATCACGAACCACATCGGGATCAGCGCGACCTCGAAGAAGACGAAGAACAGCACCATGTCCAGCGCCAGGAAGGAGCCGAGCACGCCGGTCTCGATCACCAGCAGCAGGATCGCCAGGCTCACCCGGCCGCCGCACTCGGGCGCGTGCCGCACCAGGGACACGAGGCAGCTGGCCGCGATGAGGGTGGTCATCAGCACCAGCGGGGTCGAGATCCCGTCCACCCCGAGGTGCCAGTGCACGTCGATGGCCGCGATCCACACGGCGTCGTAGGAGAAGCTGCCCACGCCGGTCCCGGACGCGATGGCCAGCCACACCGACCAGGCCAGGGTCACGAACGACCCGAGCACCGCGACCCCGAGCGCCGCGCGGTCGGAGGTACGACGGGTCAGCAGGCCGGCGAGCAGCGCGAACGCGACCGGCGCAGCGACCAGACCGTTGAGTGCCACGGCGGAGGTGGTCATCAGGCCATCACCCCTGCCGCGACGGCGAGGGCGGCAGCGCCGACCACGACGACCATCAGGTAGCCCTGCACGCTGCCGTTCTGGGCCAGCCGCAGCATCCAGCCGAGGCCTCGAGCCGTGGCGCCGGCGCCCGTCGCGTAGGCGTCGATCACGTCGCGGTCACCGGCCCGCACGACGGTGGCCATGCGCCCGACGGGGCGGACCAGCCCGACGTCGTACAGCCGATCGACCGGCGGGTGGGGCACGACGTAGGGGCGCCAAGGGTCCCCCCGCCCGGCGCGCTGCCAGGCCCAGAGCACTCCGGCGGCGGTCAGCGCCACCAGCACGGTGGTCACCGTGGCCAGTCCCGGGTGCACGAGGTGGTACTCCCCGGGTCCGAGCACCGTCTCGGGGTAGGCGACCACCAGGCCGCCGAGGGCGGTGGGGATGCTGAGCAGGTACAACGGCGCCCGCATCGACCACGGCGACTCGTGGGGCGCGGTGGTGGCTGTGGCCGACGGTTCGCCGAAGAAGACCAGCAGCCAGGCGCGCAGGCAGTACGCCACCGTCAGCACGGCAGTCGCCAGCCCGGAGGCGAAAAGCAGCCAGGCCAGCCACGGCCAGATCAGCAGCCCCTCGCGGGCCTCGTCGAGGGCGGCGCCGATCACCGCGTCCTTGGTGAAGAAGCCGGCCAGCGGCACGACCCCGGCCAGCGCACCGAACCCGATGGTCATGGTCAGGAAGGTGTCGGGGAGCTTGTCGCGGAGGGCGCCCATCGAGCCCATCGACGTGGAGCCGACCGCGTGCACCACCGAGCCGGCGGCGAGGAACAGCAGTGCCTTGAAGGCGCCGTGCGCGAGCAGGTGGAAGACCCCCGCGGCATAGGCGCCGACGGCGAGCGCGCCGAACATGTAGGCGAGCTGGCTGACCGTGGACCACGCCAGGACGCGCTTGAGGTCGTCGGTGTACAACGCGTACAGCGCGGCCAGGAACATCGTCACTGCCGCGACCAGGGCCAGCAGGTTGAGTGCCGCCGGCGCGGACAGGAACAGCGGGTAGGTGCGCGCGACCAGGAACACGCCGGCCGCGACCATCGTGGCGGCATGGATCAGCGCCGAGATCGGGGTCGGGCCGGGCATCGCGTCCGGCAGCCAGGTGTGCAGCGGGAACTGTGCCGACTTGCCGACCACGGCCAGGGTGATCAGCACGGCGGGCAGCCAGAGCTCGTCGCGCGCGAACCCGCCTTCGGCGATCGTCCCCATGATCGTGCTGATCCGGTAGGTGTCGAACCGCAGGCCGAGCACGATGATCGCGAAGAGCAGTCCCAGGTCGGCCGTACGCGTCATCAGGAAGGCCTTGACCGCGCCGGCCCGCGCCTCGGGCAGCTCCCAGTGGTGGGCGATCAGGAAGTAGGAGCAGGCGCCCATCAGCTCCCAGCCGATCAGCAGCGCCCACAGGTCGTCGGCCATCACGACCAGGGTCATCGAGCCGGTGAAGATCGAGATGAGCGCGGCGTACGACGGGTAGCGGGCGTCCCCGGCCATGTAGCCCAGGGAGTACAGCTGCACGAAGAAGGCGACCGTGTGCGCCAGCAGCAGCATCACCGCCGTCAGCTGGTCGACGTGGAAGGCGAGCTCGATCGCGGGACCACCTGCCGCGCTCGAGCCGGCGATGACCGCGCCGACGGGCTCCGCGTCACCGAGCCGGGGAAGGGCGACGCCGACTGCCAGTGCGAGCCCGAGCGCCCCGCCCCCGACGGCGATGCCCTTGTCCGCGACCTCGCCGCGGTGCCCCACCATCAGGTTCAACGCCGCAGACGTGAACGGCACCAGCACCAGCGTCAGCAGCAGCCAGCTCATGCGACCGGCTCCTCGTCGCGGTCCGCGAGCTCACGCATCCGGTCCACCTCGATGTGGCCGTGGGTGCGGAACACCAGCAGCACGATCGCGAGGGCCAGGCCGATCTCCGCGGCGGCGATGACGATGACGAAGAGCGCGAACGTCTGCCCGCCGTGGACCACGTCTCGCAGATAGGCGTCGAAGGCGACCAGGTTGATGTTGACCGCGTTGAGCATCAGCTCGACACCCATCAGCACCATCACCGCGTTGCGTCGTACCAGAACGCCGTAGGTGCCGATCGCGAACAGCAGACCGGCGAGGAGCAGCGGCCACCACAACGGCATCAGCGGTCCTCCCGGCCACGGGAGAGCACGATGGCGCCGACCAGCGCGGCGAGCAGCAGCACGCTGAGCGCCTCGAACGGCAGCACCCACTTCTTGAAGATGGTGGCGCCGGTCAGCTCTGCGGAGCCGACGACGGCGTTGTCCAGGTCGAGCTCGACCCCCCAGAACCCGGCCACCACGGTGGTGCCGAGCAGGCCGGCGACGAGCAGGGCGACCAGCGCCGCGGGGACCTTCTGCCGCGCGTCCAGGTCGGGCTGGCTTCCCGTCGGCGCCTTGGTCAGCATGAGTGCGAACAGCAGGAGTACGACGACCGCGCCCACGTAGATCAGGATCTGCACCCAGGCCACGAACTCGGCCGCGAACAGCAGGAAGATCCCGGCGATGGAGCCGAGGGTGACCACCAGCCAGAGCGCGGCATGCACCATGTGCTGCGTGGTCACCACCAGCAGAGCCGACCCCAGCGCGATGGCGCTGAGCAGCAGGAAGATGACCTCGACAGCGCTCACCCCAGGTTCTCCGGAGGCACGTTGCGCTGGGCTGCCTTCTCGGCCGTGGTGATCTCCTTGGGCGTCTCCGCACCGGGGTCCAAGGCGGCCGGCGCGGGCACGGTCCACATCCACTCGCGCAGCCGGTCCTTCTCGTGGGTCAGCTCGCGGATGTCCAGCTCGGCGTACTCGAACTCGGGGCTCCAGTGCAGCGCGTCGAAGGGGCAGACCTCGACGCAGATGCTGCAGTACATGCAGATCGAGAAGTCGATGGCGAACCGGTCCAGGACGTTGCGGCTCTTGTCCCGGCCGCCCTCGGTGGTCGCCGGGACGGTGTCCTTGTGCGAGTCGATGTAGATGCACCAGGCCGGGCACTCGCGCGCGCACAGCATGCAGACCGTGCAGTTCTCCTCGATCAGCGCGATCACCCCGCGGGTCCGCGGCGGGAGCACCGGGAGCGCGTCGGGGTACTGCGCGGTCACCGACCTGCGCGTCATGTTCCGCATCGTCACCGCGAGGCCCTTGACCAGGCCGCTGCCCGGGAAGCTCACGAGCTCATCACCACCACTCCTACCGCTGTGATCGCCAGCTGGACAAGGACAAGCGGCACCAGCACCTGCCAGGCCAGCTTCTGCAGCTGGTCCTCGCGCAGGCGCGGGTAGGCGACCCGGATCCACACCACCGCGAAGGCGACCAGCCCGGTCTTGGCCAGGGTCCAGACCCAGCCGATCTGGTCTTCGAAGGGGCCCTTCCAACCGCCGAGGAACAGCACCGCGGTCAGTGCAGAGAGCAGCACGATGCCGGCGTACTCCGCGAGAAGGAAGACCGCGAACCGCAGTCCGCCGTACTCGGTGTAGGGGCCGAACACGAGCTCTGCGTCGGCGATCGGCATGTCGAACGGCGGACGTTGCAGCTCGGCGAGTCCGGCCACGAAGAACACGACCGCCGCGGGAGCCTGCCACAGCAGCCACCACGGGTTCCAGGCGCCGACGATGCCGGTCAACGACAGGGTGCCTGCCGCCATCGCCACTGACGCCGCAGCGAGAACGAACGGCAGCTCGTAGGCCATCAGCTGGGCCGCGACCCGGATCCCGCCGAGCAGGCTGAACTTGTTGGCGCTGGACCAGCCCGCCATCAGCGTGCCGATCACCCCGGCACCCATCACCGCGAGGACGAAGAAGATCCCGACGTCGAGGTCCTGGCCGACCAGGCCGGGGCCGATCGGGATCGCGATCATCGCCACCAGGTACGGCAGCAGCGCGATCGCCGGCGCGAGCTTGAACACCGTCCGGTCAGCGGCCGCGGGGACGACGGCCTCCTTCTGCACGAACTTCACGCCGTCGGCCACCAGCTGGGCCCAGCCGTGGAAGCCACCGGCGTACATCGGTCCGACTCGCGCCTGCATGTGGGCCATCGCCTTGTGCTCGACCTGGCCGACCAGCAGCGGCAGCACCAGGAAGGCAGCGAGCACCACCAGCAGCCGGAGGACGACCTCGACGAGCTCAGCCATCCCCGTCACCCGAGCCTTCGGACCCCGGCGGGCGCGGCCCCCACTCGTCCGGAGTGGGTACGCCGGGCGGGCGGGTGCGGCGCCGCGAGGGAGCAGCGTCGTGCGCCACGTCGCCACCCTCCCCCGGCTCCTTGGCGCCCGGGAACGGCTTGGCGACGCGCGAGGCGAGGACGAACTCCTTGCGCAGCGGGTGTCCCTCGAAGTTCTCCGGCAGCAGCAGCTTCTCCAGCGGGAGCGCGGCACCGTCCTCGAGGAAGTCGACCCCGAACATCTCGTGGGTCTCCCGCTCGTGCCATCGGGCACCGGCGAACAGCCGCGCCACCGAGGCCACGGCGGCCGCGTCGCGGGGCACCAGGGTGCGGACGACGAGGTGGTCGACGCCGCCGACCCGGTGGTCGGCAAGGTGGCACACGATCCGGAAGCCCTCGTCGAGCTCGTCCACCGCGCTGAGGAAGTCGAAGAAGGTGCAGTCCAGGCCTTCGCGGGCCAGCTCGAGCGCCTCCGCCCACCGGTCCGCGGGCACGTCCACGGTGACCGGGCCGAAGCCGTCGTCGACCGTCGCCGCGTCGCCGAACGTCTCGGCGAAGGCGGCGCGGACGCGTCCGGGCCACAGCTCGGTGGACAGCCTCACGTGACCGCCCCTGGTGGCGGCGTGACGAGGCCGCGGGTCACCGACGCGGCGTCGTGGTTGCGGTAGCGCTCGCTGAGCGACTCACCGTCGATCTTCTCCTGCAGCGTGTGGATGCCCTGCAGCAGCGCCTCGGGGCGTGGCGGGCAGCCGGGCACGTAGACGTCGACCGGGATGATCTGGTCGACGCCCTTGGTCACGCAGTAGGAGTCCCAGTAGGGGCCGCCGGAGTTGGAGCAGGAGCCGAACGAGATGACGTACTTGGGTTCGGGCATCTGCTCGTAGAGTCGCTTGATCGCCGGCGCCATCTTGTCGGTGACGGTGCCGGAGACGACCCTCAGGTCCGCCTGCCGAGGACCGGGAGCGAACGGGATCACCCCGAGCCGGATGAAGTCGTGGCGGGCCATGGACGTGGCGATGAACTCGATAGCGCAGCAGGCCAGGCCGAAGTTGAACACCCACAGGGAGTACTTCCTGCCCCAGTTGAGCAGGTACCTCGCCGGCTTCGGTGCGACCTTCTGCAGGGCACCGAGGTGGGCCGGCGGTCCGACCGAGGGCATGCCCAGGCTCGTCGTACTCACGTCCACGTCAGCACGCCTTTCTGCCAGGCGTACACCAGGCCGACGGCGATGAAGCCGACGAAGACGCCCATCTCCCCGACCGAGATCCAGCCCAGCCCGCCGAACACCGTCGCCCACGGGAACAGGAAGACGGCGTCGACGGCGAACACCACGTAGAGGTAGGCGTACACGTAGTAGCGCACGTGCTGCTGAGCCCAACCTTCACCGACCGGGTCGACGCCGCACTCGTAGGTGAGCAGCTTCTCGTCGCTGTGGTACGTCGGACGCAGCAGCCGGTTGCCGATGAACATGGCGACGACGAGACCGGCACCGATGACGAGAATCGCCAGCAGCGGCAGGTAGGTCGCGTAGTAGTCCGCCACGTTGCTGAGTCTAGGGGTCTGGGTGCGCTCTGGCAGCGACCCAGCACCTTCACGGCATGGCAGGCTCGCGCGACCCCGGACAGGTCGGTACCGTGCGATTGTCCGACCCGCCCTAGATGCAACCAAAGGGACGTCCTAGGCGTCTTACAAAGACACGCGCACCACACGACCACGCGCGGGGCGGGTCTACTCGGGGAGGACAGCGATGCAACGGCGGCGCAGGGTCACCGCAGCGGTGACGACGACAGTGATGGTGGCGACCGTGGCGACGGTCGCCGCTTTCGGGATGCCGCAGCTGACCGGACTCATGGACGCATCCGCCTCACGCACCGCCTCCGCCGCACGGCCGTCGACCTCGGCGTCGCCCGACCCGTCGACCACGCCGTCGGCCCAGCACACCACCGAGGCATCCACGCTGACGCCCCGTCCCGAACCCGAGCCGGTTCTCGAGCGCGGCGACCGCGGGCCCAAGGTCAGGGAGCTGCAGCACCGGCTGTTCCAGCTGGCGTGGTTCGCGCCGCCGATGTCAGGCGACTTCGACAAGGCCACCCTGCGTGCGGTGAAGGGCTTCCAGAAGAAGCGGGGCTTCACCTCCTCCGGTGAGGTCGACCGGCGGACCTGGAAGCGCCTGGTCAAGATGACCCGCCAGCCCACCGGCGACGAGATGTTCAACCGTGCCGGCCCGGCCCTGTTCTCAGCGGGCGACTCGGGGCCGGAGGTCCGTGAGATCCAGGCCAGGCTGCGGCAGATCGCCTGGCTCTCCGGGGACGTCACCGACCACTACGGCGACGTGACCACCGCTGCCGTGCGCGGGTTCCAGGCCAAGCGACAGATCCCGGTGACCGGAGAGGTGGACCAGCGCACGCTCGACCTGCTCGAGGGGATGACCACCGAACCGACCCGCGACGAGCTGCTCAACCGGCAGCCGAAGCCCGCGGCGGGCGCGCCTCTCGACCCGCGCTGCACGACCGGCCAGGTGCTCTGCATCGACAAGTCCAGCAACAGTCTGCGCTGGGTCGACGACGGCAACGTGCTGATGTCCTTCGACGTCCGCTTCGGCCAGGAGGGCATGGAGACCCGTGAGGGTCAGTTCGCGGTGACCTACAAGTCGCGCGACCACGTGTCGTCGCTCTACGACACCCCGATGCCGTTCGCGATGTTCTTCAGCGGCGGCCAGGCCGTGCACTACTCCCCCGACTTCGCCGCGAACGGCTACAACGGAGGCTCCCACGGCTGCGTCAACGTGCGCGACTACAACGGCATCGCCTCGCTGTTCGACCAGGTGAGTGTCGGCGACAAGGTCATCGTCTACTGGTCCTGAGCGACGTGACTCGCGACACTTCGGGCACATCGACCGGCTTCTGGACTAGGTGCACCATGCCTGGGGTGCAGTCGTAGCATGGCGGGTGAAGGGGAACCTAACTACGGGTCCGGCCGCCAAATCCGAGCGGACCGACCCTCGGAAAGAAGGCGACAGCGTGACCAAGCAGGTCAAGCAACTCGACCGCGTGATCATCCGCTTCGCAGGCGACTCCGGTGACGGAATGCAGCTGACGGGGGACCGTTTCACGCAAGAGACCGCAACGTTCGGCAACGACCTGTCCACCCTGCCGAACTTCCCTGCAGAGATCCGGGCCCCAGCCGGGACGCTGCCGGGCGTCTCGTCGTTCCAGGTGCACTTCGCCGACCACGACATCCTCACGCCGGGGGACTCCCCGGACGTGCTGGTCGCGATGAACCCTGCCGCTCTCAAGGCGAACCTCGGCGACATCAAGAAGGGCGCGACGGTCATTGTCGACCGCCACGACTTCACCACCCGGAACCTCAACAAGGCCGGGTACGCCGAGAACCCGCTCGAGTCCGAGGCGCTCGACGAGTACGCCGTCCACGCTCTCGACCTCACCGACATGACCGTCGAGGCGGTCAAGGAGTTCGGCCTGTCCCGCAAGGACGCGTCCCGCGCGAAGAACATGTTCGCGCTCGGGCTGCTGTCGTGGATGTACGGCCGGCCGACCGACCCGACGATCGCGTTCCTCGAGCGCCGCTTCGCCAAGGCTCCGGACATCCGCGACGCCAACGTGACGGCGTTCAAGGCCGGCTGGAACTTCGGCGAGACCACGGAGGCGTTCGTCGTCTCCTACGAGATCAAGCCGGCCCCGATGGAGCCGGGGACCTACCGCAACATCACCGGGAACCTCGCTCTCGCCTACGGCCTGGTCGCGGGCTCGGTGCAGTCCGGGCTGCCGTTGTTCCTGGGCTCCTACCCGATCACCCCGGCCTCGGACATCCTGCACGAGCTCAGCAAGCACAAGCGCTTCGGTGTGACCACGTTTCAGGCCGAGGACGAGATCGCCGGAGTCGGCGCAGCGCTCGGTGCGGCCTTCGGTGGCGCGCTCGGCGTGACCACCACTTCCGGCCCGGGCATCGCACTGAAGTCGGAGACCATCGGCCTCGGCGTGATGATGGAGCTTCCGCTGCTCGTCGTCGACGTCCAGCGTGGTGGCCCCTCGACCGGCCTGCCGACCAAGACCGAGCAGGCGGACCTGCTGCAGGCGATGTTCGGACGCAACGGTGAGGCGCCGCTGCCGATCATCGCGCCGCAGTCACCGGCCGACTGCTTCGACGCCGCCGTCGAGGCAGCACGCATCGCGATCACCTACCGCACGCCGGTCATGCTGCTCTCCGACGGCTACCTCGCCAACGGCTCCGAGCCCTGGCGGATCCCCGAGATCGCCGACCTGCCGGAGATCGACCCTGCCTTCGCCACCGAGACGAACCACGAGTCGACCGACGCAAAGGGCAACACCAAGCCGGAGTTCTGGCCGTACCTGCGGGACAAGAGCACCCTGGCGCGTCCGTGGGCCGTCCCCGGCACGGCCGGCCTCGAGCACCGCATCGGCGGCCTGGAGAAGGGCGACGGGCACGGCAACATCTCCTACGACCCGGCGAACCACGACTTCATGGTCCGCACCCGCCAGGCGAAGGTGGACCGGATCGCCGACTCCATCCCGCCGATGGAGGTCGACGACCCCGACGGCGAGGCACGGGTGCTGGTGCTCGGCTGGGGGTCGACGTACGGCCCCATCGGTGCCGCCGTACGCCAGGTCCGCAAGCAGGGCATGGCCGTCGCGCAGGCCCACCTGCGCCACATGAACCCCTTCCCCAAGGACCTCGGGGACGTGCTCAAGAGGTACGACGCGGTGCTGGTGCCCGAGATGAACCTCGGCCAGCTGTCCATGCTGCTGCGCGCGAAGTACCTCGTCGACGTCGTGGGCTACAACCACGTTCGCGGGCTGCCGCTGCGGGCCGCCGAGCTCGCCGACGCGATCACCGACCTCGTCGACGCCACCACCAGCGACGCCGTACCGACTGCAGAGGAGGTCGGGCGATGAGCCAGGCCCAGCTCCCCTTCCCCGGCCTGCGTGACGTCCCTCCCGCGGACGCACCGCAGAACCGCAAGGAGTTCACCAGCGACCAGGAGGTGCGCTGGTGCCCCGGCTGCGGCGACTACGCCGTGCTGGCCGCCGTGCAGGGCTTCCTGCCCGACCTCGGGCTGCGCCGGGAGAACATCGTCTTCGTCTCCGGCATCGGCTGCTCGTCGCGGTTCCCGTACTACCTCGACACCTACGGGATGCACTCCATCCACGGCCGCGCGCCGGCGATCGCCACCGGCCTGGCCACCTCCCGCGCGGACCTGTCGGTCTGGGTGGTCACCGGTGACGGCGACGCGCTGTCGATCGGCGGCAACCACCTGATCCACGCGCTGCGTCGCAACGTCAACATGACGATCCTGCTGTTCAACAACCGGATCTACGGGCTGACCAAGGGCCAGTACTCCCCCACCAGCGAGCTCGGCAAGGTCACCAAGTCGACGCCGATGGGCTCGCTGGACAACCCGTTCAACCCGGTCTCGCTCGCGCTCGGCGCCGAGGGCACATTTGTGGCGCGCACCATCGACTCCGACCGCAAGCACCTGACCTCGGTGCTCTCCGCGGCCGCGGCCCACCGGGGTACGTCGCTGGTGGAGATCTACCAGAACTGCCCGATCTTCAACGACGGAGCGTTCGACGCACTGTCCGGCAAGGACGCCGACGAGGCGGCAGTGATCCCGCTCGTGCACGGTGAGCCGATCCGGTTCGGCGCCGACGGGGCCAAGGGTGTCGTGCGGGATCCGGCGACCGGCGCCGTCTCGGTCGTCGACGTGGCCGACGTGGGCGAGGACGCGATCCTGGTCCACGACGCCCACGCGGAGGACCCGACCACGGCCTTCGCGCTCTCCCGGCTGACCGACGCGGGCTACCTCAACCAGGCGCCGATCGGGATCTTCCGGCAGGTCGAGCACTCCACCTACGACGACATGGCGCGCGACCAGATCCACACCGCCGCGAGCGGGCAGGACGAACCGGTGGCCGCTCTGACCGGCCTGCTGAACAGCGGCGACACCTGGACCGTCGTCTAACCCGTTGAGCCGCGGGTTCTGCCGTGTTCAGCCGGGGGTTCTGCCCCGTTGAGCCGCGGGTTCTGCCGTGTTGATGCGCAAGTTGGGTTCGCCGGCAGTCTTCGGTGGCCTCGCCGCCGTCGTCGCCGGCCTCTGCTGGGTGGTCAAGGCCGGGTCGATCCTGGTGACCGGAATTCAGCCGCCTCTCGTCTTCGAGGTGGCGCCGCTGCTCATGGCGGCTGCGGTCCTCGGACTGGCCCGGCAGGCGCCGGTTGGCCGGCCGAGAAGGGTCGGCTCCGCGGTCGCGGCTGTGGCGCTGCTGGCGTCGATCCCGGAAGCCGTCAGCGAGCTGTGGCCACTACCAGCCACGCTGGCCGGGATCACCCTTGCCGGGTCGACCCTGCTGGTCCTCGCCGGGCTGGTCCTGCTGGGGGCGGACCTGCGCCGCCGCGTCGGCGCGCGGCTACCACTTGCCCTTGGCCTGGCTACGCTCCCCGCGATCCTTGCGGGTGGGCTGCTCGCGATGTTCCTGGGTGAGCGGCTCCTCGAGCTTCCTCTGCTGGTGCTCGGCGTCGCATGGACAACACTCGGCGTTCGCATGCTGCAAGAGCGCTACCGGACGGTGTGAAAGACGGAGAGCCTACAGACCGACAGGTCGCCCCAGGTTCCCGTCTCTGTCAGTGGTAAAGGGATTCTTTGATCCTTACCGGGTCGGTTAGGATCTCGCTCGTGGCAGAGACTCGACGCGGCTTCCTTCTCGGAGCAGCTGCGTACTCCATGTGGGGGCTGTTCCCGCTCTACTGGCCGCTCCTGGAGCCCGCCGGAGCGATCGAGATCCTCGCGCACCGGATCTTCTGGTCGATGGCCGTGATGGCCGGTCTCATCGTCGTACTCGGCCGCACCCCTCAGCTGCGCCGCGTCCTCGCGTCCCGTCGTACCCGCTCGATCCTGGCGCTGGCCGCGCTGGTCATCGCCGTCAACTGGGGCACCTACATCTGGGGCGTCAACAACGAGCACGTGGTCGAGACCTCGCTCGGCTACTTCATCAACCCGCTGGTCACAGTGCTGATGGGCGTCGTGATCCTCGGCGAGCGGCTCCGAACCCTGCAGTGGGTGGCGATGGCGATCGCCACCGTGGCCGTGATCGGCCTGACCATCGAGCTGGGTCGACCGCCGTGGGTGGCGCTGATCCTGGCGTTCTCGTTCGGCAGCTACGGGCTGGCCAAGAAGAAGGCCAACGCGGGCGCCGTGGAGAGCCTCACCGTTGAGACCTTCGTCCTTGCTCCTGTGGCCGCTGGATACATCCTGTGGCTGATGAGCCGCGGCAGTTCTTCGTTCGGGCATGAAGGCATCGGGCACGTCGCGCTGATCATCGGAACCGGCGTGGTCACAGCGATCCCGCTGATCTGCTTCGGCGCGGCCGCGACCCGGGTGTCGATGACCACCCTGGGGCTGTTGCAGTACCTCGCGCCGACGTTCCAGTTCGCGCTCGGCGTCTTCCTGTTCGGTGAACCGATGCCGACGATGCGCTGGATCGGGTTCATGCTGGTGTGGGTCGCGCTGGTGATCTTCACCTTCGAGGCCGTCAACCACCGGCGACGTCAGCTCCGTCTCACCGCCGAGGCCGCCGCCCTCTGACCTGCCCCGTCGAGCCGGGGGTTCTGCCGCGTTGAGCCGCGCCTTCTGCCCCGTTGAGCCGCGGGTTCTGCCCCGTTGAGCCGTGGGTTGTTCCGTCCTGGCGTGGGCCGTTCACCCGCCGTACACCTTTTCCATGCTTTTGACACTCCTTGCCCCCCTACGTTTCGGCTGAATCATCAAGAACTAGGAGACAACGTGTCACCTCGCCTGCTCCCCCTGGTGAACGCTGGGCCCCATGGCTCGCGCAGCCAGATGACCTGTCACTACCGCTGCGGCAACGCCTGCGACTTTCCCGAGCCCAACGCCTCGGGCAACCCACACGCCGCAACCCTGATCGAGAACGCCATCCAGCGCCGCTCCTTGCTCAAGGCCGGTGCCGCCGGCGCCGGAGCCCTCGTGGTCGGTGGCCTGCTCAACCCCGCGCCTGCTGCTGCGGCCACCGGCCTCGCCACGGTTGGCCGGTCCGACAAGTTGCGTCGAGCGCACGGAATCGGCGCCGTCGACTTCCAGCCCGTCGCCCCGAACGTGCGTGACGCGGTCACCGTCGCGGACGGCTTCGAGCACCGAGTCGTGATCAGCTGGGGCGACCCCGTCACCCGGAACGCGCCCCCATTCGACGTGAACAACCAGACGCCGGAAGCGGCCGCCGAGCAGTTCGGCTACAACAACGACTACGTCGGTGTGCTCCCGCTCGACCGCAAGCGAGCACTGCTCGTGGCGAACCACGAGTACACCGACGAGCAGCTGATGTTCCCGGCCGGCCGCTACGACGACGCCACGATCAAGAAGATCGCGCTGGCCTCGCACGGCATGTCCGTCGTGATGATCGAGCGAGCCGGAGGCGACGACAGCGGCGCGTGGCGTCGCAGCAACCCCCGCCAGTCCCGCTACAACCGGCGCGTGACCGACCAGACCGAGTTCGAGATGACCGGTCCGGCCGCTGGCGACGAGCGGCTGCGCACGAGTGCAGACCCGTCGGGACGCAAGGTGCTCGGCACCTTCAACAACTGCGCCGGCGGTACGACGCCCTGGGGCACGGTCCTGAGCGGCGAGGAGAACTTCAACCAGTACTTCGGCAAGTCGGGTTCGATGGACAGCCGTTACACCACCTCGTACGCGCGCTACGGCATCACCGGCAGCGGCGACCGCGGCTGGAAGGACGTCGACCCTCGATTCGACCTCACGGCCGAGCCGCACGAGCCGTTCCGGTTCGGGTGGATCGTGGAGATCGACCCCTACGACCCCAGGTCGACGCCGCGCAAGCACACGATGCTCGGCCGTTTCAAGCACGAGGGCGCGAACATCCAGATCGCGTCGACCGGCCAGGCCGTTGCCTACATGGGCGACGACGAGCGCGGCGACTACATCTACAAGTTCGTCTCCCGTGATGCCTTCGACCCGCGTGACAACCAGGCCGCCCGCAAGCAGAACATGGCTCTCCTGTCGCGCGGCACGCTCTACGTAGCCCGGTTCACCGACGAGGACCAGGGCGACGCGGAGTACGACGGTCTGGGTCAGTGGATCGCCCTGGCCAACGACAAGGAGTCGTTCGTCCCTGGCATGAGCGTGTCCGACGTACTCATCGACACGCGACTGGCCGCGGACAAGATGTCCCCCACCCGGATGGACCGCCCGGAGGACATCGAGCCGAACCCGGCGACCGGGAAGGTGTACTGCGCGCTGACTAACAACTCCAACCGCGGCTCGTCGTCGCTACCCACCGACGAGGCGAACCCGATCGGCACGAGCATGGTCCGCTCGAAGATCGGTGCGCCGCTGACTTCGAAGTCGGGCAACCGGAACGGGTACGTCCTGGAGATCACCGAGGACGCGAACAACGCCGCCGCGGAGTCGTTCACGTGGACCCTGCTGCTGGTGTGCGGGGATCCGGAGGCGCCGGAGACCTACTTCGCCGGCTACCCCAAGGAGAAGGTCAGCCCGATCAGCTGCCCGGACAATGTCACCTTCGATGGTCTCGGCAACCTGTGGATCTCCACCGACGGCAACCAGCTCGGCGCCAACGACGGCCTGTTCCGGGTCCCGGTCGAGGGCCCCGAACGCGGCCTCGTCCGGCAGTTCCTGACGGTTCCCATCGGCGCCGAGACCTGCGGACCGCTGATCAGCGACGACCAGCGGTCTGTGTTCGTCGCGGTGCAGCACCCCGGTGAGACCGACGGCGCGACGTTCGAGACCCCGTCGAGCACCTGGCCGCACACGGACAGCTTCCCGCGTCCGAGCGTGGTGGTCGCCTACGCCAAGGACTCGACGACTGACCGTCCTGAGAGACGACCCACGCCCTAAGAGCGGCGGATCGTCAAGAGCGGCGGCCCTGGGACAGCACTTCGTCTGTCCCAGGGCCGGCATCGTTGAGCCGCGAGTTGTGCCGTTGGCGCTCGCGCCGGTCGGGTCGAGGTACGTCGTATGGCGGCAGAACCCCCGGCTCAACCCGGCAGAACCCCCGGCTCAACGCGGCAGAACCCCCGGCTCAACG
>JBFIWG010000014.1:0-20354 GCA_041606495.1 Nocardioidaceae bacterium | reverse complement strand
GGTCCCGCCGGATCGGCACCGCCGCCAGGTCAGCCGATGCAGTCCTGCTCGTCGACGACGAGCGCCAGCGCGACGACGGTCGAGTCGGCGATCCCCAGCGAGTAGGAGACGCCGGGTGCCACGCGAACGTAGGTGAGCCCGTTGTCGGCGCGCCTGGCGTCGGGGTACGCAGCGGCCACCTGAGGCGCGGTAGAGCCGAGTCCGATGCCCTCCGGGGTGCGCACTCCGGGTCGCGCGAAGACGGCGACCAGGCCGTCGCGCTCGGAGACGAACCCGTCCACGGCGTCCTCTCGCGGTCGGTAGCCGGGGGCGGTGAACCCGCTGCACGACTCGCCCTGCTCGACGGTGGCGCCCGCGGCCTCGACCTCGGCCAGGCTCATGCCGAGCCGGAGGTCGCCCAGGCCGTCCGGGGCGAGCACCATTGCTGGCTGGGGACCGCAGCCGTCGTCGGTGAACGCGCACATCGCGTCCGCAAGGGTGTCCACGGTGACGTCCAGCAGCATCTCCCGGTCGTCGCCCTGCGTGCTCGCCGCGTCGTCGAAGCGGACGACCAGCAGGGCATGACCGACCCGGACCGCCTCTGTCACGCTGCGGCCCGGCACACGGGTGTCCGTCCCGGAGGCGTAGACGAGCCCACGTGCGGTCACCACGGCGTCGGTGTCGGCGTGCGTGCGCAGTGCCTGCTCCCAGCGCATCTCACTCACCCCGTCGCCGCCGTCCACCGGCGAGCTCTTCGCGCAGTCCGCGACATGTGAGCGGACCTCGGCGAACGCCCTCTCGGCGGCGGCCTCGTCCTCGAAGAGCAGGAGGTGCCGCCAGGCTGAGGCGTCCGGAGCCGTCATCTCCACCCGGCGGGAGTCGACGCGGCGGTCGTCCACGCCGAGCCGCTCGTCGCCGCCGCAGGCCACGGCGCGGAGTGGTTCGCTGAGCTCGTCGGACCAGGTGAACGGAGCGATGTCGCCCCCCGGTCGGGGCAGCCCCGCGGTGAGCGGGAAGTCGTCGGGGATCTGGTCGACTCTCGACTCCGGGTCCGCCGTACCGGACGGCGCGGCGCCATCGGTGGCCGGGGCAACCGGGGCGGAGGTGGTGTTGGTTCCCGCGAGGGCCAGCCCGCCGGAGGCGACGAGCGTGACCACCGCGGCCGCGACGACAGCGCTCGCCACGCGCCGTCTACGACGGTCCCGGTCCCCGCGTCGGCGGACCTCAGCCGAGGGAAGGGGGGTGCTCTGGACGTCGCCAGTGAGTGAACGGAGCTCTTCGATGGCGTCACGCATTGCGGGCTCCTTCCGCGATGCCAGGGGTGGTGTCGTCGGACAGCAGCGCCTGCAGCGCCGCACGACCGCGGCTGAGCCGGGCCTTGACGGTGCCGACCGGGGCGCCCACCTCTTCGGCGACGGCAGCCACGGGGAGGTCGCAGAGGTGGTGCAGGACCAGGGCACGCCGCTGGGTCTCGGGCAGGCGATCCAGCGCCCGCAGCAGCGCCACCCGGTCGGGGCTGAGGTCGGCGACCTGTCCCGCCGACTGCAGCGCCCGGTCGGGCTGGCGCCGTGACCGCACGGTACGGCGCCACCGGCTCACGGCGAGCCGGTAGGCGGTGGTCCGCACCCAGGCTTCGGGTGCCTGCACCTTCTCGAGCTGGCGGCGATGCGACCACGCACGCACGAACGCCTCCTGGACGCAGTCCTGGGCCTCGTCGCGGTCGCCGATCATCGCGAAGAGCTGCCCGACCAGCCTGTTGAAGGAGGCTGTGTAGAAGTCGTCGAACTCCTCCGCATCCACTTCGTACCCCCGAATCGTCTTGATGTCGCTGCAATCTCTACGCCTGCCAGCGGTGGGAGGTTGCAGCGAAGCAGATGCTTTGTCAGGTGACCGCGTGGCGCTGGGCGTACTCCTCACGCTCGTACTCCTTGTGCTCGATCACGGCGACCATGTGGTCCACGGAATCGAAGACGTCCTGGTGGGTGACGTACAGCGGAGCGAACCCGAAGCGGGCGATGTCGGGGGTACGGAAGTCGCCGACCACGCCGCGGGCGATCAGCGCCTGCACCAGCTCGTAGGCACGGGGGTGCCGCAGCGAGACCTGGCTGCCGCGTCGCTCGTGCTCGCGCGGTGTCACCACCTCGACATGCTCGCCCAGGCGTGCCTCGACCAGCTCGATGAAGTAGTCGGTCAGCGACAGGGAGGCCGCTCGGAGGTCGTCCGGGTCAACGCCGTCGAAGGCGTCCAGCGCGGCGTCGAGGGCGGAGAGGGCCAGGATCGGGGGAGTGCCGGAGGCGAGTCGGCCGACGCCCTCGACCGGTTCGTACCCGAGCTCCATGTCGAACGGTCGGGCGTGACCCATCCACCCCGACAGGGGCTGGTCGAGGTCGGCCTGGTGACGGGTGGCGGCGTACATGAAGGCCGGTGAGCCCGGCCCGCCGTTGAGGTACTTGTAGGTGCAGCCGACCGCGAAGTCGACCTCGGTTTTCATCAGGTCGACCGGCACCGCCCCGGCGGTGTGGCACAGGTCCCACAGCATCAGCGCGCCCGCGTCGTGGGCTGCCCTGGTCACGGCGGGAAGGTCGAACATCCTGCCGGTGCGGAAGTCGACGTGGGTCAGGCAGACCAGGGCCACCTGCTCGTCGATCGCCGACGTCACGTCGTCGGAGTCGGCCCAGCGCAGCTCGAGGTCCAGCATCCGCGCCACGCTGGCGGCGATGTAGCCGTTGGTGGGGAAGGTGGCTCGTTCGACGACCAGGACCCTGCGCTCCGGACGGAGGCGGCACGCCGCGACCATGGTCTTGAACAGGCTGACGCTCGTGCTGTCGCTGACCCAGACCGAGTCCTCGGGCAGTCCGACGATGCGAGCGATCTTGGCCCCGACCCGCCCGGGCAGGTTGATCCAGTCCGCTGTGTTCCACGACGAGATCAGGTCACGTCCCCACTCCTCGGTCACCACGGCGGCCAGGCGCTCGCCGACCGACCTGGGAAGCGCGCCGAGGGAGTTGCCGTCGAGGTAGATGGTGCCTTCGGGGATCGTGAACAGCTCGCGTCGGTCACGCAACGGGTTCACCTGGTCGCGGCGGACCGCGCCGGCTCGGTCGGGAGCGGGGGTGGGTCGAGTCACGCCACGACCCTACCGACGGCTCAGGAGAGCTCGCCGAGCCGTTCCCCGGCGCGAAGAACTAGGGTCCTGAAGTCCGTCGCGGTCATGTTCGCGGAGCCGGCCGGGGCGAAGGTGAGCTGGGCGACCCGCTTGCCCACCCGGACGAAGCCGAGCCGGAACTCGACCGTCTCGTTCTCGGAGACCTCGGTCTCGAGCCGCCAGGTCGAGGCCACCGACTTGGTGCGACCGTTGCTGAACGAGCGGGACTCATAGACCTGGGTGGCCAGGTTCCGGTCCTCGCACCGGGCTACCTCGTCGCGCACCTGGCCGAGGAACTTGGAGGCGTCCCTGGCCGAGTCGAAGACGCCCACGGTCTCGGAGAGGCCGAACCGGGCCGGCAGGCGGGCGCCGGGGATCAGGAACGTGCGAGAGCGGGTCTTGACGGCGCCGCCGCGGGCGAAGTTGGCCCGGTCGCAGGTGGTGGCCGACGGGTTCTTGCGGGCCGGCTTCGCCGTGGTGCCGACCCAGGGCTGCTTGATCGAGCCGGCCGGCGGCAGGTCCGCCACCGCGAGCAGGCCCGGCTCCTCGCCGGATGGAGGCGGGGGTACGGCGGACACGCTCGGCTTGATCGCGCAGAGGGCGTCGCCGCTCTGCTCGCACAGGGGCTGGACCGACGCGGCGAGGGTGTCGACGACCAGCTTGGGGGGAGTGGGTTGGGAGCCGATGGTCTCCCCGACGGTCCAGGTGACGACCTGACCGACCTGGGCGATGGCCACGGAGTAGGTCGTGACCGGCTGCTCCCAGACCCGCACGACCAGCAGTGCCGCCTGGTCGCCGACGCCGTCGACGTTGAAGGCGCGCAGGAGCTGGTAGCGGCCTACCTGGCACCCGGCGTACCAACCGATGGCCGCGTCGAAGGCCTTCTCGGCCTGCTCGACGGACTCGGAGATCTCGAGGGTCTGGGTCGCCGAGCGGCGGGGCTTGCCGCTCGCCTTGAACTCACGGACCAGCGTGGAGAGGCCGTCAGGGTCGGCGAAGCGGGCCTGCTGGCACACCGTGTTCAGCCCGTCGCCGCTGGTGTTGTCGTGGGTCCGGACGACCCTCCAAGGCTGCCTGCCCAGCCCCGAGATCTGGCGCGCGGTCAACATGTCGTCGGCCGTCGGGAGGGTCGAGTCGCCCTCGACCGGGCTGGTGGAGGGCGACGGCTCCTCCGCCGGTGTCCGGACCAGGCCGGGATCAGCGGTGGGCGGTGCCGCGTCCGGTTCGTGGGCGAACGCTCCCGACGCGATCGCGACGAACGCCGCTGCGAAGGCCGCGATCGTGGTGTGTGAGCGGCGCCGCTTCGCTCCGGCCCGACGGATGATGGAGGGGCGCGGCAGCTTCGCCGCCTGAGCCGCGTCGGCCAGGGCGACCAGCGGAACCCGCAGCGCCGCGGAGTCGATCTCCAGGTTGATGGCCATCGCGGCGGTGGCCGCCTGCAGGTGCTTCTCGACCTGTTCCTGCGCCAGGTTCAGCTCGCGGGCGGCGTCCGCGATCGGCAGGCCGGCCAGCTGGGTGAGCAGCAGCGCACGACGCTGGGAGAGAGACAGCTTGCCGAGCGCGTCCAGCACTCGCTTGTCCTCGGCAGAGATCCCCTTGCTCCGGTGCCACAGCCGGGCGGTGTGCCGGCGCTGTGCCAGCTGCCAGGCCCGGGGTCGCACCCAGTCCTGCGGGTCCTCGCGGGACGAGGCTTTGCGCCAGTGGTGCCAGGCGGCGATGTAGGCGTCACGGACCGCGCTCTGCGCAGCCGACAGGTCGCCGGTCAGCGCGAAGGTCTGGTGAACCAGGGCACGACGGGTCGCACCGTAGAAGGAGTCGAACTGCTCCTCCTGTCCCACGGCTGCACCTCCATCCGCTGCACCGGCCAACCTCAGAGGGTACGCCAGCGGCCAGGACGGGGCGAAACCGCGCGGACGTGATCTTCGCGTCGTCCCGACTCCCGGGTCGCCCCGGCGTGGCTGCACCGGGCGCCTCGCGGGCTGGGTGAAGATTGCGAGAGATGACTGATCTGCTTTCCTCGATGACCCGCCGCGCCACCGACGACGGCTCATCCGGCGATGCCCGGAGGCCGTTGGCCCTTAGCGCCGCCGCGGCGGGACTTGCGGCGGCGGGGGCGGTCCAGGCCGTGTGCATGGCCGTGGCTCTGGCCGGCTGGTTCGCTGCCGACGCCGGGCGGTACGGCGACACCCGGGACGCGCTTCGCGTCGGCGCGGACGCCTGGCTGCTCGGGCATGGCTCGAGCCTCCAGCTGGAGCAGGCGCTGATCTCCGTCGTACCTCTCGGCCTCACCCTGCTCTGCGCCTATGTCACCTTCCGGCTCGGCCGCTGGGCTGGGGAGACCTCGGCGGTCGGCGACCTGAGCACGGCACTCACCGGTGCGGTCGTGCTCAGCGGCTTCTACGGCGTGGTTGCGACGGTCACCGCGGTCCTTGCCTCGGAGCAGGGAGCCGAACCGAGCCTCGGTCGGGCCTTCGTCGGCGCGGCCCTGCTGTCCCTCTTCGCAGGTGGGGCGGGCATCATCCGGGGCTCGGACCAGCGGTCGGTGCTGCGGGAACGGACGCCGGACTGGCTGCTGGCGGTGACGACCGGAGCGGTCTCGCTGCTGATGCTGGTGGTCGCCGCGTCCGCGATCCTGGTGGCCGTGGCGTTGCTCCTCGACTTCGGCACGGCGGCCAACGTGGTCAGCCGGCTCCAGGCTGACACGCCCGGCGCGCTTCTCTACCTGACTGTGGTGCTGACCTTCGTGCCGAACGCAGTGCTGCTGGGCGGCGCCTACCTCCTCGGCCCCGGGTTCAGCGTCGGCACCGGCACCCTGGTGTCCCCGGCCGCGGTCGTGCTCGGCCCGGTCCCCGCTTTCCCGTTGCTTGCCGCGCTCCCCGACGACGGGGTGACGCCCTGGTGGACCACCTGGCTGGCCGCGCTGCCGGTGCTGCTCGCGGTCGTCGCCGCCGTCATGACGATTCGCCGGTACCCGGTCGTCCAGTACGAGCTCGGCGCGCTCCGAGGTCTCAGCACGGGCGTGCTCGCCGGTGTCGTGCTCGGCGGGCTGGTCGCCCTGGCGGGCGGGTCGGCCGGGCCCGGCCGGATGAGCCAGATCGGGGCGCCCCTGGCGGAGACCCTCCTGGCGGCGACGGTCGCCCTCGGCGTGGGGGGCCTGATCGGGGGAGTGGCCGGCACCTGGTGGGCGCGCCGCCGGTTCCGCAGGTCCACCGCCGGGTCCACGCCGGACACCCTGTCCGGCTGACCGGCTCCGGCTCGCTACCCTTTGCGCGTGGCCCAGATCTCACCGCGCCGTCCGGCACGCGTCGTCGTGCTCGTCTCCGGCAGCGGGACGAACCTGCAGGCGCTCCTCGACGCTGCGGCCGACCCGTCGTACGGCGTGAGCATCGTCGCCGTCGGGGCCGACCGAGACCAGATCGCGGGCCTGGAGCGCGCAGAACGCGCCGGAGTGCCGACGTTCGTGCGCAGGCTCAAGGACTACCCGAGCCGGGAGGAGTGGGATCGCGAACTCACCGCCACCTGTGCGAAGTTCGACCCGGACCTGGTCGTGCTGGCGGGGTTCATGAAGCTGACGGGGGACGCGTTCCTCGCTGAGTTCGGCGGACGCTGCGTGAACACCCACCCGGCACTGTCCCCGTCCTTCCCCGGCATGGCCGGACCGGCGGACGCTCTCGCCTACGGGGTGAAGGTCACCGGAGCGACGCTGTTCGTGGTGGACGCGGGCGTCGACACCGGTCCGATCATGGACCAGACGGTCGTACCCGTGGAGGACGACGACGACGTCGAGTCCCTGCACGAGCGGATCAAGGTAGCCGAGCGGGCCATGCTCGTGCGGTGCGTGGGCCGGATGGCCCGAGAAGGTTTCACCATCACCGACAGGAAGGTCCGGTTCGGACAGTGACGAGTGAGCAGCAGACGCGCGACGGTCGACGCGAGGTCAGGCGTGCCCTGATCTCGGTCTACGACAAGACCGGGCTCGAGGAGCTCGCGCAGGGCCTGAACGAGGCCGGGGTCGCCATCGTCTCCACCGGCTCGACCGCGAACCGGATCGCCGACTCAGGCGTGCCGGTGACGAAGGTCGAGGAGCTCACCGGCTTCCCCGAGTGCCTCGACGGGCGGGTCAAGACGCTGCACCCCCGGGTGCACGCGGGCATCCTGGCGGACCTGCGGCTGGAGTCGCACCGCGAGCAGCTCGCGGAGCTCGGCGTAGAGCCGTTCGACCTCGTGGTCTCGAACCTGTACCCGTTCACGGAGACGGTGATGTCGGGCGCCACCCACGACGAATGCGTCGAGCAGATCGACATCGGTGGGCCCTCCATGGTGCGGGCGGCCGCCAAGAACCACCCCAGCGTCGCGATCGTGACCTCCCCCCACCGGTACGACGAGGTGCTGGCCGCCGTGAAGGCCGGCGGATTCACCTACAAGCAGCGACAGGCGCTCGCGGCCGAGGCCTTCGTGCACACCGCGACCTACGACGTGCACGTCGCGAGCTGGATGGGCAACGTGCTCACCGACACCTCCGACGGCACCGGTTTCCCCGCCTGGATGGGGGCGACGTGGGACCGGGCCACCGTGCTCCGCTACGGCGAGAACCCGCACCAGTCGGCGGCGCTCTACGCCAACGGCTTCGCCCCCGAGCCGGGCCTCGCGCAGGCGACCCAGCTGCACGGCAAGGAGATGTCCTACAACAACTACATCGATGCCGATGCGGCTCGCCGGGCTGCCTACGACTTCGACCAGACCGCCGTCGCGATCATTAAGCACGGCAACCCGTGCGGCATCGCGGTCGGTGGCGACGTGGCCGAGGCGCACCGCAAAGCGCACGCCTGCGACCCGGTCTCCGCGTTCGGTGGGGTGATCGCGACGAACGCGCCCGTCAGCCGGGCGATGGCCGAGCAGGTCGCGGAGATCTTCACCGAGGTCGTCGTCGCCCCCGGGTACGACGAGGACGCGGTCGAGGTGCTCAGCGCGAAGAAGAACATCCGCCTGCTGGAGTGCGCGCCGATGCCTCGTGGTGGAGTGGAGATCCGGCCGGTGTCCGGAGGACTGCTGGTGCAGGCCCGGGACGCGATCGACGCCGACGTCGAGCACGGCGGTGACGACCCGTCCGCCTGGACGCTGGCGGCGGGCGAGCCGGCCGACGACGAGGTGCTGGCCGACCTGGCGTTCGCGTGGCGGGCCTGCCGCTCGGTGAAGTCCAACGCGATCCTGCTCGCCTCCGGCGGGGCCTCGGTCGGCGTGGGGATGGGCCAGGTGAACCGGGTCGACTCGGCGCGGCTCGCCGTCTCCCGCGCCGGTGAGCGGGCCGCCGGGTCGGTGGCCGCCTCCGACGCGTTCTTCCCGTTCGCCGACGGCCTGCAGATCCTGCTGGACGCGGGGGTCAGGGCCGTCGTACAGCCGGGTGGCTCGGTGCGCGACGAGGAGGTCGTGGCGGCCGCCAAGGCAGCTGGCGTCACCCTGTACCTCACCGGCACCCGCCACTTCTTCCACTGATGCGAGGATTGAGCACGTGACGGCACAGATTCTGGACGGCAAGAAGACCGCGGCCAAGATCAAGGCCGAGCTGGTCGACCGCGTCGCCAAGCTCCGCGAGCAGGGAGTGGTGCCCGGCCTCGCCACGATCCTGGTCGGTGACGACCCGGGCAGTCGTTGGTACGTCGGCGGGAAGCACCGCGACTGCGCCGAGGTGGGCATCAAGTCGATCCGGGTGGACCTGCCAGAGGACGCGCCTCAGTCCGCGGTCGAGGACGCGATCGCAGAGCTCAACGCCAACCCGGAGTGCACCGGCTACATCGTCCAGCTGCCGCTGCCGCGCCACATGGACGAGAACCACATCCTCGGCCTGATCGACCCGGCCAAGGACGCCGACGGCCTCCACCCGACCAACCTCGGCTGGCTGGTTCTGGGCAAGGAGGCGCCGTTGCCCTGCACCCCGTACGGCATCGTCGAGCTGCTCCGCCGCCACGACGTCCCGATCGCCGGAGCCGACGTGTGCATCGTCGGACGAGGCGTCACGGTGGGACGACCGCTCGGACTGCTGCTGACCCGCCGCACCGAGAACGCGACGGTGACGCTCTGCCACACCGGAACGGTCGACCTGGCCGGTCACGTGCGACGGGCCGACATCGTGGTGGCCGCGGCCGGGGTCACCGGCATCATCACCGGCGACATGGTCAAGCCCGGCGCGGCGGTGCTGGACGTCGGGGTCTCGCGGGACGCCGAGGGGAAGATCGCCGGAGACCTGGCACCGGACGTGTACGACGTGGCCGGATGGGTCTCGCCGAACCCCGGCGGTGTCGGACCGATGACCCGCGCGATGCTGCTGTCGAACATCGTGCAGGCCGCCGAGCAGGCCCTAGCGGATCGCTGAGCGGGCCCGGACGTGCTTCTTCAGGACAATCCTCAGCGGCGGCCGCAGACCTTCGGCGGCGTGGTCTACCTCGTGGTGATCGGCATGGCGCTCACCGGGCTGGCGATCACGCTCGCCGGCGCCTGGCGCACCGGGGTGAGCTGGATGGGGACCGGTCTTCTGGTGGGTGCCGCGAGCCGGCTGCTCCTTCCCGAGCGTCGAGCCGGGATGCTCCGGGTGCGCCGCAAGACCTCGGACGTCGTGATGCTCGCGGTGGCGGGTCTGGCGCTGGTGATCCTCGCGGTCGTCGTACCTTCCCAGCCCGGCTGAGCCGCTGGGAAACAGACCGGGCCGCAACCGTCGCTCTCACGTCGGTTGCGGCCCGTAGTCATCGGGCGACTCAGGTCAGCCGAGAAGGCCGAGCTCTCGCACCGCGTCCCGCTCCTCGGCGAGCTCTGCGGTGCTCGCGTCGATCTTGCCGCGGGAGAAGTCGTCGATGTCGAGGCCCTGGACGATCTCCCAGCTGCCGTTGCGGGTGGTGACCGGGAACGAGGAGATCAGACCCTCGGGCACACCGTAGGAGCCGTCGGAGACGACCGCCATGGACACCCAGTCACCCTCGGCGCTGCCGGTCAGCCAGTCGCGGGCGGCGTCGATGGTGGCCGACGCGGCGCTGGCTGCGGACGAGGAGCCGCGCGCCTCGATGATCGCCGCGCCGCGCTTGGCCACGGTCGGGATGAAGTCGTTCTCGATCCACGCCTGGTCGCCGACGACCTCGGCGGCGTTCTTGCCGGCGATCTCGGCGTGGAAGATGTCGGGGTACTGGGTCGCGGAGTGGTTGCCCCAGATGGTCATCTTCTTGATGTCGGAGACCGAGGCGCCGGTCTTCGACGCGAGCTGGGAGATGGCCCGGTTGTGGTCGAGACGGGTCAGCGCCGAGAACCGCTCCTGCGGGATGTCGGGCGCGTTGGTCATCGCGATCAGCGCGTTGGTGTTGGCCGGGTTGCCGGTCACACCGATGCGGATGTCGTCGGCGGCGTGGTCGTTGAGCGCCTTGCCCTGGGCGGTGAAGATCGCGCCGTTCGCCTCGAGCAGGTCGCCGCGCTCCATGCCCTTGGTCCGGGGTCGGGCGCCGACGAGCAGGGCGAGGTTCGCGCCGTCGAAGATCGTGTTGGCGTCGTCGCCGATCTCCACGCCTGCCAGAGTCGGGAAGGCGCAGTCGTCGAGCTCCATCACGACGCCCTCGAGCGCCTTCAGCGCAGGCGTGATCTCGAGCAGGCGCAGCTGGACCGGGGTGTCCGGGCCGAGCAGGGCTCCGCTGGCGATCCGGAAAAGCAGGCTGTAGCCGATCTGGCCGGCGGCACCGGTGACGGCGACCTTGACGGGGGTACTGCTCACGACGACTCCTTGGTCTCTGGTCTGGGCGCACCCGCACGCGTTGCGCGCGGGGAATGGTCTGACGCTAGCAGCGCCGCGCGTCGCTCCCGGCCGGTGGGTTGGGCGGTGCGGATCACGCGAGCGCGGTCATGATCGGGGGCAGGATGAGCAGCATGCCGAGCGACCAGGTGACGTGAGTGAGCATCGGGGCGAGCACGCCGCCACTGACCAGGCGCTGCCTGCCGACCAACGTCCCGAGCACTGCCGCTGAGAAGACCAGCATCACGTTGCCCGTGGCGACCGTGGCCAGCGTGTAGACCACCGTCGAGATCAGCACGGGTCGGGTCCTGCCGATCGCGGCGAACAGCGCCCCCCGGAAGAACAGCTCCTCGGCCAGCCCGTTCACGAGGGTGATCACCGTGATGAGCGGCAGGGGCGCGAACCTGGCGTGGTTCAGCACGCTCTCGACGTTCTGCTGGAGGAACGGGACCTGGGCGACCACGACGGCGCCGGCGACGAACAGCGCGACGGCGGCCAGCCCCACCCCGATGGGCTGCAGGACCGGCCTGCGCAGCCGGGAGGGGCCACGGACGTAGCCTGCGTGCAGCGGACCGGAGAGGAGCGCGCCGATCGTCCACGTGGCGGCCAGGGCGAAGGTCAGCGGGTAGAAGAGCGGGTCACCAGGCCGGGTGGCCAGCGAGATCCCGAGCAGGGGGGACCCTGCGACCAGGGTGACCGCGACGACGATGCGGCGGCGGCGGAAGGCCCGGTCGCTCTCGCGGTGGTCACGCTCGACGGGCTTGCCGAACGAGACGTCGAGCTGTCGTGTCAGCCAGCTCACAAGGTTTCTCCGGCACGCAACCGCTCTGCCAGAGCGCCGCGCACCATGTCGTCGTACCCGAGGGGCTCGAAGGTGACGACCTCGCGAATGGCGTCGTCGGTCACGACCACCTCGTTGTCCATGGACTCGATCAGGTTCCGGCCGGTGGCGACGTCCACCTCGGTCATCAGGGAGAGCCAGTACGCCGAGACCTCTGAGGACAGCGCCGAGACCAGGCCGCCCTTGAGCATCGGCACCTCGAAGATCGGGACGTCACGGCCGTTCTGAATCAAGGACGCCCGGCGCAGCATGTCCTCGTAGGTGAGCACCTCCGAACCGCCGATCTCGAAGGTCCGGCCGAGCGCTTCCTCGCGATCCAGCACGCCGACGAGATAACGCACCACGTCGTCCAGGGCGATGGGCTGAGTCCGTGTCGAGACCCAGGGCGGGGTCAGCATCAGGGGGAGGTTGTCCACCAGCTGCCGGGTCATCTCCCAGGAGATGCCGCCGTGCCCGACGACGATGGCGGCGCGCAGCACCGTGACCGGGACGCCTGCCTCCCCGAGCAGCTTCTCCACCTGACGCCGCGAGCGCAGGTGTGGGGAGAGGTCTTCGCCGTCGCTGCCGAGCCCGCCCAGGTAGACGATCTGCCTGACACCTGCCGATGCGCAGGCCTCGCCGAAGGTCCGGGCCGCGGCCGCGTCCTTCTCCTCGAAGTCGTCGGAGCCCAGGGAGTGCACGAAGTAGTAGGCGACGTCCACCCCGTCGAGGGCCTGCTGCAGGCTGGCGGGGTCGGCGACGTCGCCGGCGACCGGATCGCCGGCGCCGTCGTAGGACTCCGGTCGTCGGGTCATTGCCCGCACACTGTGCCCTTCGTCGACGAGCGCCCGGGCGAGGTGGGATCCCACGAAGCCCGATGCTCCGGTGACGAGCAGGGTGAGGGTCATCGAACGGCTCCTTCCGCGACCCGCGCGGTGCGAGCCGGTCATCTCTCCTTGCCCAGCCTAGGCAGCGGGCATGCGCGGCGGTGGCCGGCAGCTGTCGAGACGGCGGCTTCACAAATACCGGGGTGGGCAGCCACGATGGGGGGTGGCGGGCCGCCGGACGGCTTGCATGAGTTATCTTGACGTCAAGACATTATTCCCCGTACTCGAACGGAGCCCTGGTGACGGACTCGAAGATCATCTACACGCTCACGGACGAAGCGCCGCTGCTGGCCACGCACTCGTTCCTCCCGGTCATCCGTGCGTACGCCGCCACCGCGGGCGTGGACGTGGAGTCGCGGGACATCTCCCTGGCCGGTCGGATCATCGCCAGCTTCCCCGAGCGCCTCACCGCCGAGCAGCGGATCGATGACGCCTTGGCCGAGCTCGGTGAGCTGGCCAAGAAGCCCGAGGCCAACATCATCAAGCTGCCCAACATCAGCGCCTCGATCCCGCAGCTCAAGGCCGCGGTCGCCGAGCTCCAGGAGCAGGGCTACGACCTGCCGGACTACCCCGACGACCCGAAGACGGACGAGGAGCGCGAGGCTCGTGCGCGCTACGACAAGGTCAAGGGGAGCGCGGTCAACCCGGTGCTCCGCGAGGGCAA
This sequence comes from Nocardioidaceae bacterium, assembly GCA_041606495.1. GTDB lineage: Bacteria > Actinomycetota > Actinomycetes > Propionibacteriales > Nocardioidaceae > Nocardioides_C. Next base: position 7,094 of record JBFIWG010000014.1, on the reverse strand, counting down.
CTCCGACCGGCGCGCTCCGGCGTCGGTCAAGCAGTACGCCCGGTCGCACCCGCACTCGATGGGGGAGTGGTCGGCGGACTCGAAGACCAACGTCGCCCACATGACGGCTGACGACTTCCGCTCCAGCGAGAAGTCCGTCGTCGTCGACGCCGAAGACTCCCTACGGATCGAGCTCGTCGGCGACGACGGGACCACCACCGTGCTGCGCGAGTCCGTGCCCGTCCTCGAGGGTGAGGTCGTCGACGCCACCGTCATGCGGGTCGCGGCGCTGCGGGAGTTCCTCACCGAGCAGGTGGCCCGGGCGAAGGCCGAGGGCGTGCTGTTCTCCGTGCACCTCAAGGCCACGATGATGAAGGTCTCCGACCCGATCATCTTCGGGCACGTCGTACGCGCGTTCTTCCCTAAGCTTTTCGTCGAGCACGGCGAGGCCCTGGCGTCCGCGGGTGTCAGCCCCAACGATGGCCTCGGCGCGCTGCTGAAGGCCATCCAGTCCCTTCCCGAGGACCAGCGCACCGCGATCGAGGCGGCTGTCCAGCAGGGCCTCGACGAAGGTCCTGCCCTGGCGATGGTCGACTCCGACAACGGCATCACCAACCTGCACGTGCCCAGTGACGTGATCGTGGACGCATCGATGCCGGCGATGATCCGGACCTCCGGCCACATGTGGGGGCCGGACGGCAACGAGGCTGACACCCTGGCGGTGATCCCGGACTCCAGCTACGCCGGCATCTACCAGGCCGTGATCGAAGACTGCCGCGCCAACGGCGCCTTCGACCCGACCACCATGGGTTCTGTGCCGAACGTGGGTCTCATGGCGCGGGCCGCCGAGGAGTACGGCAGCCACGACAAGACCTTCGAGATTCCCTCCACCGGCACCGTCCGGGTCTTGAACGGCGCCGGTGACACGGTGCTCGAGCACGTCGTGAGCGCTGGTGACATCTGGCGGATGTGCCAGACCAAGGACGTGCCGGTCCGCGACTGGGTCAAGCTCGCGGTCACCCGGGCCCGCGCGACCGGCGCCCCGGCGGTGTTCTGGCTCGACGAGGGCCGTGCGCACGACGCAAACCTGATCGCGAAGGTGCGGGAGTACCTCACCGAGCACGACACCGACGGCCTGCAGATCGAGATCATGTCGCCGGTCGATGCGATGGCCTTCTCGCTCGAGCGGATCCGCAAGGGTGAGGACACGATCTCCGTCACGGGCAACGTGCTGCGTGACTACCTGACCGACCTGTTCCCGATCCTGGAGCTCGGCACCAGCGCCAAGATGCTCTCGGTCGTCCCGCTGATCAACGGCGGCGGGCTGTTCGAGACCGGCGCCGGCGGCTCGGCCCCCAAGCACGTGCAGCAGCTGGTCAAGGAGAACCACCTGCGCTGGGACAGCCTGGGTGAGTTCCTCGCGCTCGCGGTGAGCTTCGAGCACCTTGCGCAGACCACGGGCAACGCACGCGCGCAGGTTCTGGCCGACACCCTCGACCGGGCGACGGGCACGTTCCTCAACGAGAACAAGTCCCCCAAGCGCAAGGTCGGCGAGATCGACAACCGGGGCAGCCACTTCTACCTGGCGCTGTACTGGGCCAAGGAGCTCGCCGCTCAGGACTCCGACACCGAGCTGGCTTCGGCGTTCGCGACGCTCGCCGAGTCGCTGGAGGCCGAGGAGAAGACGATCACCGAGGAGCTGCTCGCGGTCCAGGGTTCGCCCGCGGACATCGGTGGCTACTTCCGGCCCGACGCCGAGAAGGCGACCGCGGTGATGAGGCCGTCGAAGACGTTCAACGATCTGCTGGCCTCGCTCGGCTGAGTCCGGACCGACGTACGACGCAGGAGGCGTCACCCGCTCAACGGGTGGCGCCTTCTGCCTTTGCGCTACCGCCCCAGGACCGCCGCGAGGCCAGGCACACTACGAGAAGGACCGTGGCGGCGGGAGGCGCGGATGCAGTCGGTCGAGCTGTTGCTGGACCAGGCAACGGACGAGCACGTTCGGGAGCAGTGGCGAGCGCTCGCCGAGGCGGGGCTGCCCAGCCAGGCCCGGCACAGCGGTACGACGAACGCGCCGCACGTCACGCTCGCGGTGCGCGAAGCCATCGACGCCGCAGCCGAGTCAGTCCTGCGCGAGGTCGCGGCGACTCTGCCCCTGCCGATCCGGCTGAGCTCGACAGCGGTGTTCGGCCGGCACCGCTACGTCCTGGTCCGGCTGCTCGTGGTCGACCAACCGCTGCTGCACCTGCACGCCGCGACGGCAGCCGCCTTCGGGTCGGACGGGCAGGGAGACCCCCTCACGGAGCCGGGTCGTTGGACGCCGCACGTGACTCTCGCCCGGGGGCTCTCCGCCGCTGAGGTCGGCCAGGCCCTCGAGGTGCTGGGAGGGGCCCACCCGGTGGAGGGGGAAGCGGTCGACTGCCGCCGCTGGGACTCTGTGGCGCGCCGCGCCTGGTCGCTGCTGACCTGACCTGAGCCGGAGGTCGAGCGCACCGGAAGAACCCAGGTTTCTGGTCTGCCAGGGGGCGGATGGGCGGTCCTACGTTTCTGATCTGCATCTACAGATCGCAACGGGCATGGACCGTGCGGAGGAAGGGAGTCCCGGTATGACAGTCATGCCACCCGACATCAAACCCGCGCCCGCGGTGGGCGCGAAGGCGCCGCCTCGCTGGGCTGAGCTGTTCCATCGGTTGATGGGCACGACCGGCGTCATCGCTCCCGTAGCCCTTCGAGTGTCGTTGGCGGTGACCTTCATCTGGTTCGGCGCCCTGAAGGTCACGGGAACTTCGCCGGTCTCGGACCTCGTCGTGGGCACCGTGCCCGGTGCCGAGGCTCACTGGTTCATGCCCCTGCTCGGCGCCTTCGAGGTGGCGCTGGGACTGGCGCTGCTCGCCGGGGCGCACCCGCTCGTGCTCCTGGCGCTGGTCCTCCACCTGTGCGGCACCTTCGGTGTCCTGGTCGCTCAGCCGGAGGTTGCGTTCCAGAACGGCAACATCCTCGAGCTCACCACTGAAGGCGAGTTCGTGGTGAAGAACCTGGTCCTGATCTCGGCGACGCTCGCCGTGGCGGCCTTCTCGATGAAGTCGCGGCCGTGGTCGCCCGTGTCGAGCTTCCTCGTCGCGGTCGTGGGTTCGTCCGCCGGAGCGCTGAACGGTGCTCTCGCCGGTGCCCTGCTCCAGCCGTACGACGACGGACTTCCCTGGGTCGACGTCGGGATCGTCGGCGGAGCGGTCGTCGGCGCCGTCGTGGCGCTGCTGATCGACCGGCAGCTCCGCCGGGTGGGGGAGGGCCCCGGCACGTGAGGGACCGTGCAGCCGACAGACGGTGGCGGGCTCGCCAGTACGGCGACCCGCCACCCGTGCGGAATAGACCGGCGTGGTTCCGGCTTGGACAATGGTGAGCGCTGCGTACGCCGTCAGCCGATCTGCTTGCCCCACTCCCGCACGAGGACCGCTGCTGTGACGACGACTGCGCCCGTAACACCCCGCTCCGAGGTTCCGCGCTCGGCCCGCCACGTGACGCTCGCCACGATCGCCCTGGGCATGGGCGGGTTTGCGATCGGCACCACCGAGTTCGTGACCATGGGTCTGCTCCCCGAGATGGCCGCCGGCGTCGGTGTCTCGATCCCGGCCGCGGGCCACATGATCTCGGCGTACGCCCTCGGCGTCGTCGTCGGCGCGCCACTGATCGCGATCTTCGGCGCCAAGCTCCCGCGCCGCGGTCTGCTGCTCGCGCTCATGGGCGCGTTCGCGCTCGGGAACGCCGGCAGCGCACTGGCCCTGAGCTACGAGTCGCTGACCCTGGCCCGGTTCATTGCAGGACTCCCGCACGGAGCCTTCTTCGGGGTGGCGTCCCTCGTCGCCGCCTCCATGGTCGAGCCGCGCCGCAAGGGCCGCGCCGTGAGCCTGGTGATGCTGGGCCTGCCGATCGCCAACGTGGTCGGTGTGCCTGCGGCCACCTGGATGGGACAGCACCTGGGCTGGCGCTCCGCGTACTGGGCGGTGACCCTCCTTGGTCTGCTGACCGTCGTCATGGTGATGGCGTTCGTGCCTAGGACCGCCGCGAACCCGGCCGCGACCGGGCGCAAGGAGCTGCGGGCGTTCGCGCGACCCCAGGTCTGGCTCACGCTGCTCGTCGGCGCGGTCGGCTTCGGCGGCATGTTCTCGATGTACTCCTACATCGCCCCGACCGTCACCGAGGTCACCGGTCTGAGGTCCGCGGCGATCCCCCTGTTCCTGCTGGCGTTCGGCGCCGGAGGTGTCGTCGGCACCGTGCTCGGCGGTCACCTCGCGGACTGGTCGATCTTCCGCTCCCTGATCGCCTCCTCGATCGCCATGGGTCTCACCCTTGCGCTGTTCACGGTGACCGCGTCGTACGCCGTCGCGGGCCTGCTGACCGTCTTTGCGGTCGCGACGGTCGCGTCCGTGCTGGTGGTCAACCTGCAGATGCGGCTGATGCAGGTGGCCGGCGACGCCCAGACCATGGGCGCTGCGATGAACCATGCCTCCCTGAACGCCGCGAACGCCCTGGGCGCGTGGCTGGGCGGTCTGGTCATCGCGGCCGGCCTGGGCTACACCGCCCCGAGCTGGGTCGGTGCCCTGCTGTCCCTGGCCGGCCTCGCCGTCCTCGCGGTCTCAGCAGTCCTGCACCGTCGTACGACGAGGGCGGCGGTTCAGACCGAGAACTCCTGGCGCAGCAGGTCGTAGGCCACGCTGTCCGATCTCGTGCCATCGCCGAGCAGGTGGTCCTGGCGCGGCCGACCGACCTGGACGAAGCCGTTCGCCTCGATCACCTGACGCGAGGCAGTGTTGCCCTCGGCGGCGACGGCGGTCACCCGCTTCAGGCCGAGACCGCCGTCCTCCTCCGGGATGAACGCGTGCCGGATCACCATTCGCATCGCCTCGGTCATCACGCCCCGCCCGCGTGCGTCGGGGTGCGCCCAGTAGCCGATCTCAGCCTCGTCGCCGGGCTTTACGTCCAGCAGGCTGATGTTGGCCAGGAGGGCATCGGTGTCCGGGTCGGCGACCACCCAGCTGACCCCGGTCCCGGTTGCCGGGCCGAGAGGCCGGCTGTCGATGTAGCTGGTGGCGTCCTCGAGGGTGTACGGCTGGACCAGGTGAGACAGCCAGTACACCGAGCGCTCGTCCGAGCAGGCCTCCTGGATGCGTGCGGCGTCCTCTGACCGGTGCGGCCGGAGCACGACCTTCCGACCGGCGATGCGTGGGACGTCGTACCACGGGTGGCGCGGCCGGCGCTCGTCGCCGGACAGGAGCACCCCGACCCAGGCGTCGAGCAGCTCACCTCGTTGCGGCAGCCACTCGCGGAGGGCGCCGTCGATGCTGAAGCCGAGCCGCCATGCCACTTTGCGGGAGGCCCAGTTGCCCTGGTTCGCCCACCAGACGATGGTCCGCAGCTGCCGGTGCTCGAACCCCCAGGCGAGCAGCAGCTCGAGAGCCGCCGTGATCACCCCTCGGCCACGGACCCACGGGTGTGAGCCGTAGGCGATCTCCGCGCGGCCCTCGCCCTCGTTGCGCAGGGACACGGTGCCGGCGAACTTCGGAGTCCCGTCGTCGTCCGTGGCCTCGACCGCGAAACCCCACTCGGAGTCGTCGCGCCAGCCGCCTGGCATGGCCTCCCGGATGAACCGCTTCGCGTCGTCGAGGGAGTAGGGGATCGGCACCGTCGTCCAGGTCTGGCTCAACGGGTCCTGGCACTGCTCGTGAACGCCCTGAGCGTCCTCGATCCGGTGCGCCCGCAATGTCACGGTTCCGTCGGTGAGAGTAGGGACGTCGCCGGTTGAGGTCATGCGGGAACCCTGCCGTTTACGACCAGGGGTGGCAAACCTTTATCCTCGTGCCATGGATGAAGGTCAAAGACGATGAGCGGCACGCTCGCGAACATCGGGCTTGTCGTCGTCTTCGTCCTCATCGGTGGTGTCTTCGCCGCCGCTGAGATCTCGCTCGTATCCCTACGCGACAGCCAGGCCCGGGCCCTGGCCAGCCGTGGCAAGCGCGGCCGCATCGTGGCCGAGCTCAACGAGGACCCGAACAGGTTCCTCGCCGCGGTCCAGGTCGGTGTCACGCTGGCCGGCTTCCTGTCGGCCGCCTTCGGTGGTGCCACGCTGTCGCGCGACCTGACCCCCGTGCTCCAGGGCTGGGGCGTGCCCGACGGGTTCGCCACACCGCTGGCGCTGGTCATGGTGACCGTCGCGATCTCGTACCTCTCGCTGGTGCTCGGGGAGCTGGTGCCCAAGCGGCTCGGTCTGCAGCGGGCCGAGGCGTTCGCTCTGGCGCTCGGGCCGATGATCGACAAGGTCTCCAAGATCTCGCGCCCGATCATCTGGCTGCTCTCCAAGTCCACCAACGCCGTCGTGCGGCTGCTGGGCGGGGACCCGACGGCCCAGCGCGAGCAGATGAGCGACGAGGAGCTCCGCGAGCTCGTCAATGCCCACGAGACGCTGGGCGAGGAGGAGCGCCGCATCGTCGAGGACGTCTTCGAGGCCGGCGACCGGCAGATCCGCGAGGTGATGATCCCGCGCACCGAGGTCGACTTCCTCGACGCCTCGACCCCGGTCTACAAGGCAGCCAGGGTCGCCCTGGTCAAGCCGCACTCGCGCTACCCGGTCATCCGCGCCTCTGCGGACGACGTCATCGGCTTCGTGCACGTGCGTGACCTGCTGGACCCGGACATGGCCGGCCGCTCGGTCCGGGTCGGGGAGCTGGCGCGCGACACACTGGTCCTGCCGTGGACGCGCCCGATCCTTGCCGCCCTCGCGGACATGCGGCGCGAGGGCACCCACCTCGCGATCGTGGCCGACGAGTACGGCGGCACCGCGGGCATCGTCACCATGGAGGACCTCGTGGAGGAGCTCGTCGGTGACATCAAGGACGAGTACGACGTCGACGAGGCCGAGACCACCCGACACCGCGGCGGCGACGTCGAGGTCGACGGGCTGCTGAACCTCGACGACTTCGAGGACGAGACCGGTGTGGAGCTGCCCGAGGGGCCCTACGAGACCGTGGCCGGCTACATCATGGCGCAGCTCGGTCACGTGCCCGAGCCGGGCGACTCGACCGACTTCGAGGACCACCGGCTCGTCGTGCGCGAGGTGGAGG